>NZ_CFIDRX010000085.1:0-17545 GCF_984433645.1 Marisediminitalea sp. | reverse complement strand
CCGGTGACCGGCCAGTGTGCGTCATTTATGCTGCGTTATCGCCCACTTATGTAGAACAACTACACTACGTGGACTCTGCCTTGCCTAAATGACGCACAACTCGCTGCAAAAACATACAGCAAAGGTCAACAGCCCCTAACAGTTGGGCGAAAATTCAGATCTAATGTGCAGTTTTCAGATTTATCAGGGCTGCTAGCGTGTAACACAAAAGGATATGCCGAATATTGTAGGAGATATCCCGTTGGTTAAACAGATGCTCAGCCAATTTTTCAACGCGCTACGCGTTGTATGTTTAGTGAAATGTAACCTTATAGGTTACACTTTGTCGTGATTAGAAGTTTTGTTCATAAAGGTTTGGCTCGGTTTTACAAAAATGGCTCGACCGGCGGAATTCAATATCAGCATAAGGCAAAGTTAAGGTTGATTCTATCGAATCTCGATCAGGCTCGTTGTCCAGATGATATGGATCTGCCTGGCTTGTATATGCATAAATTAAAGGGTAACCGGGCAGACGTATGGTCTGTTCGTGTAAGTGGAAACTGGCACGTCACTTATCGTTTTATCGGGCATGATGTGGAAGTGGTTAACTATGAGGATTATCACTAATGGCACTATACAATCCTGCGCACCCAGGTGAGATATTAAGAGAGCTGGTTGTTGAAACACTTGGATTGACAGTAACCGATGTCGCTCAGCATTTAAATGTCAGCCGTAAAACTGTTTCAAAAGTACTGAATGCGAAAGGGGGGATAACACCTGAAATGGCGGTAAGATTAGAGCTGGTATTTGGTAAGCCGTCTGCCGACCATTGGCTTCGACTGCAAAGCGCTCATGACTTGTGGCTGGCGCGCATGCAAAAAGATTCTCTCAATGTTTCACCCTATAAATCGGTAACGGTATCCAGTTAGTTTTGTTGTTTCTCCAACGCTTCAATGTCGCTCCACAAGGCTTCAGCCTTCGCGGTAATTTCTGCGTATAAACGCATGTCGCCATTGCGCTGAGCGTGCATGCCTTGTTCCAACAGCTTGTTGTATTCTGCACGCATTTTTTTAGTTGGATCTTTCTTGAATAAGCCAAACATGGGAAGTCTCTTTAAGCCAATTAATGTATAGCTATACGTGGTTAGGGCAAATTGGTTCATCGCCTTTTAGTTTCCGGGCATATAGCGTCTTGAGGATACGTGAAAACGTAAGCTATATGGCAGAAAAGGACATATTCGCGACGTTTACGGCTAAAATAGTTTGTTAAACACTTCGAGTACTGTCAGGCTGACATTATCAGGGAGAGAATTATGTCTGCGAGTGTCAAGTTCATCCAAAAATATGTGCTCATTACCGCGGTATTTTTTTACTCAGTTGCATTCCTGGCCAATGCCGGACGTTTGTGGTTTAAGCTCGACAGTGAAATTGGAGAACTGATTTCACCGCTATTTTTATTGTTGGGCTCAGTGATGATATTGCTTTTTTCCCTTCTGATGTTGAAACGTTTGAAGCGCTCCTCCAGTCAATAAACCGCGCTAGGCGAGCAGGTTATTTGTTAGCTCTGCTTACTTGAGAAAGAATTGTCTCAACACAAGGAGAGCGTTCAGTTGCTTCCGGGTATAGCGCTTTGATAGTTCGGCTGTTAGTTAAGTAGGTATCGAATAAATGATGGGCGCGAGCTAGTTCATAGTCGTAATCGTGATATGCAATGGCGGGTATTTCCACATCCTGAATGGGCGGCAAATACCGTTTCGCACGTCGACTGTCGAGCATGTCTGTCAGTTTTTGCGTGTGGGAATCAATTCGTGATAACTCTTCGTCGCTCAGCACCGATTCCGGGTCAAAGACAAACTGACCTTCGTGATGTTGTTTAACAAATAACAGGTAGGTAAGTAGTGCAGTCGGGTCTTTTCTGGTCAGGCCGTATTTCACATAGCTCAGTGTATTGGCGACATGCTTTTTGACTTCGGGCACCACGGCGTCTGCTTTTTGATATGCGACCTGCGCTTGAGAAATTTCGCGGATAATTAAAAGTGAAAGCGGCTGTGAAGTCTGACCCAGAATAACCAGTTGTTTCGCTGCTCGTTCCCGGTCTTTTGAATCAATGTCAGGACGTTGCGCAAGTACAAGTAAGGCGTACTTGTCGTCATTTTTAGCATGGGCGATAAGATCGTCCTTGCTAAGCTCTATGTAAGGTTGAATGTAGTCCGCATTAGGAGCGTCGGGATTGGCTTTCACAACGACAAGGCTGATGTCACCCCGGGCTAAATCCCATTCACGCTTTTGCTCCTGAGCAAGCTGGAAGTCACTGTCCGCAAGTTCCGTATTGGCAATACACCAATCGTCGTCAATGTTTTTGCCGCTATCGGCTCGGTTAGTGTCAGGCTGATACGTCGTTGTTTCGGCTTGATCAGCATTCGTTGCAATAGAGTCTGCAGTTACATCACTGGACGTACTTAGTGCGCCTGAGTTGCCTACGGTAGTGCTATCAGCGTGGATAGTTTCCAATTCCGTTTCGGTCGGTAAACTGGAGTGTGGCTGCTCTGCCATAAACAAATATGCGCAAACAGCAGCAATAACGATTGCCGTACCAACGATATAAAATGCTCTCACAACCTGTCCCTGTCATGGTTGAATGAAATGAATCACGCAACATCATAACGGTTTACTTTGTTAAGGACCAGTCAGCACATATCGTTACTTTAGTGGTTAAAGCTATAAAGAGTGGGCGATCACCAAGGTAATCGCCTCACTCTTTTTCCTTTCATGCTGCCGGCGCCTGTGCGTAGATAAACCGAAAGTATCTGGCCATCAGCGCGGCGCGATTGCGAATACACAGTTTGCGGTAAATGTTAGCGCAGTGGAACTTCACGGTTCGTTCGCTAATAAACAGCTGTGTTGCAATGGTTTTATTCGGTAACCCTTCAATAATTTTCCGGGCGACTTGCAGTTCGCGTTTCGACAGTGCTTCGAGTTGGTCGTTAGTGAATAACTCTTGATCAAGCATAGTGTTCTCCTTGGCTTGGTTTTGGGGGGAGATCAGCACGGAAGCTAACGGGTACCTCGGTCAGGCATCCATCCTGTAGGTGAAATCGTCGTTGGGCCATGGCAGTAGTTTCCTGGCGATGGGCTATCACAATGCGGGTCATCGATAGCCGGGCAAGATTAGTATTGATGGCCTTTTCGCATTCAATGTCTAAGTGGCTGCTGGCCTCGTCCAATATCAATAAGGCCGGGTTTTGGTATAGTGCACGGGCCAGGTATAGGCGTTGTCGCTGGCCGCCGCTGAGGTTACTGCCACCCTCGTGTAGCAAACTGAAGTACTGCATAGGAAGCTTCATGATGGTGGTATGAAGACAGGCTAATTGACAGCATTGGACAAGCCGGTTCATATCGATATCGGCCTGAAAGCCACAGATATTGTCGATAAGGGTGCCAGACAAACAGATGTCATCTTGCATCACGGCACTGATACGCTGCTGAGGGTGTCGGTTGTCTAAGGGTAAATTGTC
The DNA here is from genome assembly GCF_984433645.1 of Marisediminitalea sp. Taxonomy (NCBI): domain Bacteria; kingdom Pseudomonadati; phylum Pseudomonadota; class Gammaproteobacteria; order Alteromonadales; family Alteromonadaceae; genus Marisediminitalea; species Marisediminitalea sp. The sequence continues at coordinate 14,052 of NZ_CFIDRX010000085.1, read as the reverse complement.
GATTAATAGCTGACCGCTAGTGGCCTCGTATAGCCCCGTCAGGCACTTTACTAATGTTGATTTACCGTTCCCGCTATGACCGGTGATAACCACCAGTTCACCGGGATGAATGGTAAGGGACAACCCTTTTAAAACCGGATGCCCGCCTGTGTAAGCAAAGCTAAAGTCGCGCAGTTCGACCTTGTGGGCAGGCGCAGGCGAGTTATTCTGCGGTGATGCTGTACTTAGCGACTCCAGCTTGGCCGGGGTATGGACAATGTCTGCAAGGCGTTCCAAATGTACACGCAGTAGTCGCCACTGAATAAGTTGCGACACCAGCGTGTTAATCGCATTGTTAAAGCGGCCTTTGTAGCTGATGAAGGCGTAGAGCATTCCCACGCTGAGCGCTTGAACCAGCACAAGTTGGGCGGCGAAGTACACAACCAGCAGGTTTTCCAGCCCAAACAGAAAGAGTTGCGCGGCGTTGAAACCCATATCCCAGCGCTTAATGCGAATATCGCGATTCAGGCAATCGGTAAGTAAATGTTGCCAGCCTTGCAGGCGAAAACTCTCCAGGCGCAACATGCGAACAGATTGAATACCGCGCACTGTCTCAATGAAGTGCGTGCTTTCCTTGCCATCACAGACTTGTTTTTCCTGTTGCAGGACCTGCAAAGGGCGGAATATCACCATCCTCAACAACGTAAATAACACCGAGAAGCCCAGCACTATCAGCATCAGCTTTACACTGTAAATGGCCATTAGCACTAACGTGCAAAGTACGATCAGAGAGTCCAGTACCAGGCTGACGATACCTTCGCTTATGAATCTTCTAATCTCGTGCAGAGCACCAAAGCGCGTTACTAAATCGCCAATGTGGCGGCTGGCAAAATAGCTAAAGGGCAGCTTCAGTAGATGGGTAAAGACATTAACCGACAATTGCTGGGCCAGATGACTTGTCAGATGCAGACCCACATTCTGGCGGATAAAATTAGTCAGGGTTTCTACCGCCAGTAAGAGTAGAAAGCCGACGAACAGGACGTTCAGCAACTGGGTGTCCTGATTTAAGATCACATCGTCAATGATCAACTGCATGTAATAGGGGCTGGCGAGGGCGAAACACTGCAGCAACAGCGATAGGCCAAACATCAGACACAATGAGCGTTTTAGCCCTGTAATATGGGCCCACAATCCGGCAAGTGACACTTTGCTGCGCACATCGGCTTTTTCAAAGGTGTTGGCGGGTTGTAATTCAAGGGCAATCCCGGTGAAGTGTTGATTAAACTCGCCCCAACTGAGCTTACGCTCACCAATGGCGGGGTCATTAATGGTGATCTCGCGTTTTGAAACCCGACTAAGTACTACGAAATGTTGCATGTCCCAATGTAGAATGGCGGGCAGTTTGAGTTCGCCTAAGTGTTCTGGTTCGAGTTTCACTGCCCGGCTATTGAGCGATAGCATGGCCGCGTATTCGGTAAGTTGTTTTAAATTTGCGCCTTGCTCAGACACCAACCCTGCGCCACGTAAGCGATGCAAATCCACTTTCAGGCCATAAAAAGAGGCCACCATCGCCAGACACGCAATGCCACACTCACTGTGTTGAGCTTGCATGATGTGCGGCACCTTACGGCGCCAGGGCAACTGAAGTGTTGAAGACACAGAGGTAACAGACGCGTTCATAGGACACCCCCATGCAGCGCATAGAGTGGTTCAAATAACCACTGCAGCAAATTGCGCTCGCGGATCTGAATTTCTGCCGCGAAGGTCATGCCGGCGCGAAGCGCGACCTCGTTGCTGGCAAACTGAATATGGTTGCTCGATAGTGTCGCCGTCGCCAGATAGACGGGCTGTTCAGCCTGAAAGGGGGTTTGTGCAATTTCCTGAGGCAACAATAAATGGGAAGACAACGTGGTGATCACCGCGTCATGGGTGCCAAATTGGGTGTAAGGAAAAGCGTCGTACCGCACCTGTAGCGTTTGTCCGGGCTCAACAAAGCCAGCCGCAGATACCGGTATTAATAGCCTGGCTTCGACCGTTGCATGCTCGGGCATCAAAGACAGCAGAGGGATGGCAGACTGGGTGGATTGCCCTTTTTTAACTTGTAATTGCGAGACTCTGCCCTTAGCTGGCGCGACAACCAGAATATCCTGGCTACTCAAATGCTGGTTTAGGCGGCTTTGTTGTTCACTGAGTTGATTGTCTATTTCTAATAACGCAAGGGCTTGTTGCTGTCGGGTTGTCGAACGTTCAAATCGCAGGGACTGTTGCTCAGCCGCATTCTTTAGCAACTCTCTGGAGAGTTGTTCATGCTGATAGTGCTCATTGAACCATTGGCTTTGCACTTCACTAAACTGATATTCACTGGCGTGATGTTGCGATACCAAGGCTTGCATCGCATCCCGCTGACGTGCCGCTAAAGCCAGTTTTTGGGATTGCAGTGTTTTCATTTGTTGCAGCTGGTGCTGGTCGTCTACCAAGGTTTGTAGCGAGGCAGTTAACTGTTTAAGACGCTGCTGGTAGTTTTGTTCAGTGATTGTACGTTGACTGTGTAATCGTTCGATTTGGTGTTTGATTTCCTGGGTTTGCAGCAAGCCTGCGTTAAGGTTATGGCTGAATACGGTGTCGCGCCGCAAACGAATAAGGGGAGTGCCGGCCTCAACGACTGTATTTTCTGCTACCAGAATCTCATCAATGATAGTACCCGGTTGCGGGCTGTATACATGCGTTACGCCTGCGGGCGGCTCCAGCCAGCCCGATACCGATTGGGTATAGGTGTAATTCCCAGACACCAACCAGCTCACAACAGCGGTCAACCACACAAACAAGGCAATGGTAATCACAACAAAAGACACTCGAGGCCGAAGTAATACCTGCCCATTTATTCGTTGTTGCTGCGCTTCCAGCACCTGGTGTCTAAAAAGTGTGTTTGTTTGCATTACGCGGTGGCTCCCTGCATTGAATGTTGTGTTAACGGTATGGCGAAACATTAACGACTGCCTGCAGGCCAAGGCCGGTGCGGAATGGGGAGGGGACGGCTATATAGTGACGTCCCAAAATTGATATTGATGTCCCAATTGTTCACATCAAATTAAAAGGTAAATATGCGTATTGCGATACATCAAAGCGCAGTAAATGAATTCAGAATTCACTTGTACAAACCGTGAACGACTGGCTATTGTATGAAGATACCCAATAAAAAATGACAAGCAGTAACTTGCCAAGGAAGTTTTATGTTTATACCAAGTATCCTACTTCGCCAGCTTTACACTCACGGCAGCCTGACCCAAACCGAAGATGGTTTGCAGTTCATGCTTAAGAACCGATTAAAAGATGCGGTGTTAAATCGCGTTGATGGTATTTCCATCGACGGTAAAGCTATCCCGGCAGAATCCATCACTTTTCAGGTGGGGCCTGAGCAAATTATATCGTTCGACGAGCTCAATGCGTCGGGCGATGTGCCGTTTGCGCTTAAACAGGCCATCACTGTGTTCTTAGACGTAAAGCTACCGGTAAACCCTGAAAAACATAAAATTGAACTTGCATTCAAAGCCTCACCATTTGGTAAGCTGAAATTTACCGTGGAAGACAATATCTCTGCACCGGATACGTCGAATCGCCACATTCCGCGAGATTCGCATGATGACTATGGCGAGGACATTATTGGTAAACGTCAGCGGTTTTTTGAAAATCACTGCGGCGGCAAAATTGATCATGTTGGTAAGTACTCTATCGACCCGCAAACGCTGAAAGGTAACATCGAACATTTCATTGGTGTTGCTCAGGTGCCTATCGGTGTGGCCGGGCCGGTGAAAATAGACGGTGAATATGCCAAGGGAGAGTTCCTGGTTCCGCTTGCCACAACCGAAGGGACGCTGGTGGCGTCATACAATCGCGGTATGAAGCTTCTCAATATGAGTGGTGGAATTAAATCGACGGTGGTGGATGATGCCATGCAGCGTGCGCCTGTTTTCGTATTCTCTGATGCACGTGGCGCACGGGATTTTGTGAAGTGGGTTAACGAGAATATTGGCAAAATCCGCGAAGAGGCCGAAGCCACCTCCTCGGTTGCTAAACTTACTTATATCGACAGCTTCCTGTCGAACAAATTCGCCTTCCTGCGTTTCAACTACCGAACTGGTGATGCGGCAGGGCAGAACATGGTTGGCAGAGCAACCTTTGCTGCGTGTGGCTGGATTTTGGATCATTATGAAGGTATCGAGAACTTCTATCTGGAGTCTAATTTCGCAACCGATAAAAAAGCCTCGCAAATAAACATCATGCGCACACGCGGCAAGCGGGTTATTGCCGAAGCAACAATTAAACGTGAGCACTTACTTTCAGTCATGCGTGTTGATCCTAAACAGATTGATTATCACGGCCGCGTGTCTGCAGTGGGGTCTTTCCTTTCCGGTGTTAACAACACGGGCTTACACTCGCCCAATGGCATTACCGCCATGTTTATTGCTACCGGCCAGGACGTCGCAAACGTGTCGGAGTCGTCGGCGGGCATTATGTATTCCGAATTAACCGACGACGGCGATCTGTATATCTCGTTAACCATTCCGTCATTGATCGTAGCGACCTACGGCGGCGGAACAGGTATAGGTACGCAGAAAGAATGTCTCGAGTTGATGGACTGTTACGGGCGTGACAAAGTACAAAAGTTTGCCGAAATCGTGGGCGCAGTAGCATTGGCGGGTGAAATTTCACTGGCCTCAGCCATTTCCAGTTCCGACTGGGTGTCGTCTCACGAACAATACGGGCGTAACCGCTAAACATACTGCAAATGCATCAGCAAGCAGCGAAGTTCTACCCGGTTATTTTAGTGACTCAAAAATAACCGGGCGACTCTACGGTGGGCATAAAACATCGTCCCACGCGGTGAGCATTTCGCTGCGTTCTAAAACAGCTGGTCAGGCTGTAAAGTAATCTCAATATCTGTTCCAAGCGTAATGCGTGTAGTAGCGCAACTTGGAAATGTAAATGAAATTACTGTTCTGGTTTATTACTTCGCTGTCGTTGTCAGCGCCATCCTTTGCCGACAAGGTCTACTACAAAGAGACGGAAACACTGCGATATTCAGTAGAATCTACATTAGCCGAAAATGTGGAAATACGTGTTTATCCTGCAAGTGTAGCGGTTACCGCTTCCGGAGACGGGCAGTCAGAGCCGTTCAGAAAGCTGTTTAACTATATTTCCGGCGCCAACAGGTCAAACGAAGACATTGCCATGACCTCGCCTACTGAGTCGCGTCAGAAGGAACAGAAAAGCACGAAAATCGCGATGACCGCGCCTGTTGAAATGGTACCCGGTGGCGAGATGATGTTTTTCCTCCCAAACCAATATGATATGACTAACGCGCCTTTGCCGACTGGCGATGGCGTGTCTCTGGTAGAGGTGCCAAAGCGCAAAGTGGCGGCTATCCGTTTTTCTGGATTAGCGTCACAGTCAAAAAGACAACGCTACGCCGAGGCACTGATACAGGTGGTACGTGAAAACGGTATGAAGATAGCCGGCAATACAAGTTATCTGGGCTATGATTCTCCGTTTACCTTGCCGTGGAATAAACGTCACGAAATCATTATTCCCGTTGAATAGCCCTCAGAATATGTCCAGGCACTTAGCTGAAAGCAACGATCGCCTGGGGTGTCTGGACACTCGATCATACCAACGATATCGATAACTTCTACAAGGTGCCTAATGTCGCAGTCTGTGGGCATCTTTTATATTCTTGCTGATCTGAATTAACTATCCTTTCCGTTCCCAGAACATATCCTGAAACATAATACGGTTGAATATCAATCAATTGGTTGCTATAACCTAATGCTATGTATTGCATAGTATTAGGTTATACAGGTTAATGTCGATGTCAGATACATCACAACAGCATGCCAAGTGGGATGCGCAGTTGCGCAAAGGAACGCTTGAGCTAGCTGTACTCGCCGCGCTGGAAGGTCAGCAAAAGTATGGGTTGGAGTTGCTGAATTACTTCCAACAGTTTGACACGTTACAAATTACAGAGGGTACCTTGTATCCGTTACTGGACAGACTAAAGCGAGAAGGCATTCTCACAGCCTGTTGGTTACAGGAAGGGGAACGGCGCCCGCGGAAATATTACTCGCTGACCGACGCTGGTCTGCAAAAACTCGAGTTTTTGAAACAGCGCTGGGTTAAAACGGTTGCTGATCTCAGTAGCCTTCTGACTGAATAAAAAAAGGGAACAGGTATATGTCTGAACGTAACGTCATCAGAACGTATTTAACGTCGCTAAACCGGTATTTAGCGCCGTTGAGCGATGAGGAGGCCGGTGAAGTCGTTAGAGAAATTGAATCTCATATTTTTGATGTCATCGATAGCCAGGAAATGGCTGGGCAGGAAGCCGATGTCGCCCGGATCCTGGCGCGTCTAGGGTCGCCAAGAGAATTGGCTGCACAGTATGTCAGTCATGTGCGAAGCGGCACCCCACCGCCAGAAGGGTTAAGTGCAATTGCAAATGTGCGCAAAGGGCTATCCCGCACTTTTTATTACAGTCTGGCGCTGTTTGGTTTTGGCTTCGGCCTGGCGTTGTTTGCGTTGGCCTTTGTGAATTTGTTGGTCCCTAATGGTGTGGCTATCTGGTCGTCTGCCGATGGCAATACGGTGGTTATTGGGTTGATGCAACATCCGATAAATTCAGAACAAGCCGATACGTTACGGGGCTTTTGGATAACGCCTGTGGCGCTGATAGTAGGCTATATTATTATGCTTACTACGCACAAAGTGCTGGGCTTTATTCGCCAAACAAAAGCTGAGCCTCGCTATGTTTAAATCGGTCGCTCGCGCCGTTGGCCACTTCTTACTCGTGTCAGTTGTGCTGCTTGTTATTGGCCTGGGTATTGTTGTCTCAGAACACGGTTCTGTTAATTTAGGTGATGCGCCACAGGCTTATAAAATGGGAGGAGAAGGTCCGTTTGTGTTCTTCGAGAACAACCAAATGGCAGTGAAATATATTCGCGGCTCTCGCGACGAAGGCTTTACCGTTGAATCTGATTATTACCCGTTAGGTAACGCAGTAACGGCCGACGTGTATTTTGCTCGGGATGACTCGACCTTTTCCTTTTTACTGAACCAACCAAGTCAAATTCAGCCGGCTATTTATAACGACAATGAACCTATTCTGGCTATCTCCGACCTGGAAGGTAACTTCCATACGTTTCGGGAATTTCTTCTGGCCCACGGAGTAGTAAACCAACACTACGACTGGCAATTTGGTCAGGGGCATTTGGTGCTGTTGGGCGACATGGTAGATCGCGGGCAAGCCGTTACACAGTTGTTGTGGTTTATCTACAAGCTGGAACAACAAGCGTTGTTAGCGGGTGGTCGCGTGCACTATATTCTGGGCAACCACGAAATTAAAAACCTGCAGGGCAACATGCAGTCAGCTGCAGAAAAGTACACGCCCATCGCGGGATTTCTGGGTAAGTCATCCGCAGAGCTATTTACTGAAGATACATTCTGGGGACGGTGGCTAGCGGCAAAAAATACGGTCGAAATGATCAATGATCATCTGTTTGTACACGGCGGTTTGCACCCTGATGTAGTGAAACATCAGTGGAGCATAAACGCCATGAATCAGCGAGTTCGCGACTACTACCGGCAAATGTATTATCCTGGATTGGCCCATGAAAAAACGGAAAGCCTGCTGTCTACTGAAACGGGACCTGCCTGGTTCAGAGGATACTTACGCGAGGAAGTTACCGATGATGAATTTGAACGTGTTCTGGCTTTCTATAATGCCAGGTCGATGGTTGTTGGGCATACCATACAATTTAGCGTAAACAGTCTGTTCGATAATCGCCTATTCGCTATCGATGTGAAGCACCCAAATGATTACAGAAGTAGCTTCCCTAACAAGTCGTCAGAAGGATTACTGATTCAGGATGGTCAATTTTACCGCCTGACGGATGATGGAGAAAAACACCAGTTTTAAGTGAGAGCAGAGCCCCGGAAGCGGAGTTGCTTCAGAAGCTATTTATGCTTGCTCGATACTATCTACCGGTTACCAATGTGCGCTGGAAGAACTGCACCGCCTGTTGGTACATCTGTAATGCCAGGGCACCGTCATAGCGTTCACCCTCATCACGCATGAACGCGTGTACTGCGTTGACTTCCTGCCAGTGATAATTCAAACCGGTTTCCATACATTGCTGATAAATTTTCAGACGTCCTTCGGCCGGCACGTGGGGATCTTGTTTACCCCACACAAAAAACACCTCACCCTGTATCTCGGCCATTCTGGCAAGACTTTGTTCTTCCGGGCTGGCGGGCAGTGTATCGCTGTGAATGTCTGTCGCATATAAGCAATAGGCTGCTGCAACAGCTGGGTTAAGTGCCGCTCGATAAGCTAGATGACCACCTAAACAGACGCCCATGGCACCTACTGCGCCGGTGCAAAAATCCGCACTCTGACAATACTCCACAATTGAAGTCAGGTCGGAATCATAACTGGTAAGTGGTTTTTGCCACTTGTCGTTATTGCCTTTGTCTTTACCTTCATCATCGTAGCCCAGTACAGTACCAATGGCGTTTAGTTCGTGGAACACTTCAGGCACGATCACCACAAAGCCATGGCAGGCCATCATTGCAGCCGAACGCGCAATAGGCGCGGTGTGCTGAAATATCTCTGAGTAAAATACTATCGTTGCGTATTGGCCTTCAGTAGCGGGACGGTAAACATAGCAACGCATTGTGCCGGTTGCGGTGCTCAAATCTTCTGTGTGCTGAATGATTTGCATGTTGAATTCATCTATTGGGCTTAAGAAATTAGCCTAAGATTATTCGCTGAATTAATTGAAAATACTAGGGGTTGAGCATTAAAAAGCCCGCCGTGTTAACCGGCGGGCTTTGGGACTATCCGAACTTAGTGCGTCCAGTGTAAGTGATGGGCTTTTTCTTCCATTTCCGTGGCAGTTTGTTCAGGCATAAAAGCCTGATTGTCTGCTTCGAAGAAGAAAGGTTTACGGGTTTTCTTGCTACCCAATTCGTTCATGGTGGCAACGTCGAACACTCGGCCGTTGATAACCGTATAGGTGAGATATTCACTGCGGCGGATATCGTTCAGTACGTTGCCGTCGGTGATCATAATATCAGCCAGTTTACCTGGTTCGATACTGCCCAGGTCTTTGCCCATGCCCAGGTGAGTGGCACCGTCGATGGTAGCGCCGCGCAGCGCTTCCCAAGGGGTGAAGCCACCTTGAACCATGCTCCACATTTCCCAGTGAGCAGCCAGACCTTCACGCTGTCCGTGAGCACCAATGTTAACCCGCACACCCTTATCGCGCAGGGTCTTCGCATAGGCCGCTACATTGACGTGATTGTACTGGTCATCCGGTGCGGTTGGACGGCGAATAGCACGGCGGTCCAGCATCGTTGAAGGCGTATAACGCAGTAAGCGTTCGTTCTTCCAGACTTCGGTGCGATCGTACCAGTATTCTTCGCCCATCAGGCCGCCATACGACACCACAAATGTTGGCGTATAACCAAACTGAGTGGCCGACCACAACTGGGTTAAGTCGCTATAACCGTGCGCAACTGGCAAACTGTGCTCCAGGCCAGTGTGACCATCAACCAGCATAGTCAGGTTCTGGTGGAACTTACCACCACCTTCCGGCACAACCATCATATCCTGTTGTTTCGCTGCCCACAGTACTTGTTGACGTTGGTCGCGGCGAGGCTGGTTGTAGCTTTTCACCGAGATGGCGCCAGTGTCTTTCAAACGTTGAACGTGGAAGAAGGCATCATCGTAATTGTTGATAATGGCCTTATAACCCAGTCCCTCTGCACCGTACAAAATGGTCCCGGTAGAATAGATACGCGGCGCAACAATATTGCCGGTGCGCTGCAATTCAGATGCAGCAAAAATTTCGGTAGTGTCGTTAGACGGATCGTGAATGGTGGTGACACCAAACGACAGATTCGAATACTGGGTCCAGTTTTGTCGCGGGATGATTTCGCTGCGTCCCTGTGCACCGTGGGCATGCGCATCTACCAGGCCTGGCAAAATAGTTTTGCCCGACGTATCAATTCGCATTGCGTCACTGGGAATGTCTATCTCGCCGCGTTTACCGACAGCGGCAATGCGGTTGTCTAATATCAACACCACGCCGTCTTCAATGACTTCCTGGGTATTGTCAGCATCGCGCATAGTTACGACGGTTCCGCCAATCAGTGCTTTGTAGCCCATTGGTTTGTCGGTAGTGGCTTTAAAGCTCAAATCCACCCCTTCAGACACTGGTTCCGGCAACGCATCTTCACTGGTGTTACCCGCAAAGGTGAACGCATCACTAAGCTCGCGCTCGAAGTAATAAGGGCCATGGAACCAGCCCAAAGACTTGCTGTCGGCCCGCCATGTCAGATATTCACCAGCTCGATCAGACAGTTGGGTAACTGGCATAGAAGTCATGTTTGGTCCAATCGTGACTTTTTTGCCATTGTCGACGAAAGGCGTGACATACGTATTGAACTGATACACAAACGCGACGTATTTCCTGTCTGGCGACAACCTGTACTCCGCGACTTTGTCGGCACCGTACAGGTGCACGCGATGGTCGTTACCCTGCAGGTTTACGCTGGATAGCTGGGTTTCTGAGTAGGGCGTTCCTGAAACTCGTTCGGTATAGAACAGCCTGTCGGTGTTACCTGCAAAGTGAGGCTGAACACCACTATCGCTTACTTTTACCGGCTTCTTGTCATCCAGGTTCATCACGTATAAGCCTGGATCAACGGAATACTTGGGATCCAGTAGATAGCCGCCCGTAAACTTGCGGTAAGTGACCCAATCGCCATCCGGTGAGAACGACGGCTCAACATAGTGACCAGGTGTTGGTGTGATTACTTTGCCTTTACCGCCTCGTGCAGACACGATGCGCACGCTGCCCAATTCCTGATCGTTCCAGGTGGTGTAGATAATGTATTTACCGTCATCGGAATAGCGCGGGTAAAACTCATCGTGATCATCCTGACGGGTCAGACGCTTCATTTTGCCTGACTTCACATCCTTAACATAAAGCTTGCCCAGAGCCTGGAATAAAATAGACTTGCCGTTGGGTGATTTTTGCGACCAGCGGATCATTTTTACGTCGAACTCGTCTGGCGCTACATCAACATCAAAGTGCAGAGCGTCGGCCACCTGTTTGGTAGTACTAACACTGACAGGGATCTGAGTGGTTTCACGGGTCTTCACATTCAGTTTATTAAACTTACCACCGGTCCAGTACACAATAGACTTGCTGTCTGGCGTCCAGTCAAAATAGGCGTAATATCCCTCTGAGCCAAAACCTTCCTGCATATCACGCTCAAGCTCACGGCTAAGCATAGTTTCCACACCGGTTTCTACGTCTTTAATAAATAGGGCGGTGTCGTATTTTACGCGGCGGAGGAAAGCAATGTATTTGCCATCGGGTGAGGGCGTTGGAACCACTGCGCCGCCTGTGCCGCTAATGTAACGGCTGGCTTCGCCTGTGCTGCGATCGAAGCGGGTAATGGCGAAAATCCCTTCAAGGGGATCGCGGTTGTATTCGAATCGGGCGCCCGGTACGGTGTTTTGTGTGTAGTAAATATACTTTCCGTCATGTGAAAATACCGGATCAGCAATGTTTTGCTGGTCGCGCTTGCCGTTTACGCGTTCCTTAATGGGCAGCCCGGCACCACCAGTCTGGTGGTAAATCCAAATCTCACCGGCAGGAATACTGCGAGAAGACATGATGCCCTTGGTCACTACAATGTACTGGCCGTCCGGGCTCCATTTCGGGGAATGAATAATATTGTTTTTTTCTTTGGTAACTTGTCTGAGTTCGGTGCCGTCGGTATTCATCACCCAGACATTGGCCACGCCGTCACGATCAGAGATAAAGGCCACTTTACTGCCATCCGGCGAAATGGCTGGCTGAATATTCCAGGCGAAGTCTTCAGTCAGTGCAGTGGCTTTGCCACCGTCGATATCGGCGCGATAGATATCGCCTAACATATCAAACAGGAAGTATTTACCGTCAGGTGCAATATCCAGGCTTGACCAGGTTGTCTCATCAGTAGTGATGTTAACATCGGTTAAAGCAAAAGGCGGATTGGTGATATCCCAGTCAGACACATCGTATCCGGTTGACTCACTGGTTTGCGTATCATCGTCCTGAGCCAGCAGCAATGGGCTGTGTAAAGCCAGAACGCTGAGTAGAGATAAAGCTAACTTGCGGGGGCGAAACCCCTTGTTGTTCTGTCGAGTGCTATTCATTGTTGTTCTCTGTTGATGTAATTGTTCAGACGCCAGATCATACTTCTCAGTAGGTAAAGACGAGCGTGAGCGGTGTGATTGACGGCTACTTTTAGCAACAAACGTCAGTATAGGGGATGTATTTGACGATGTGGGGAATTTCGTCGGAGATTTTTGGTAACTTGTGCGAACAGAGGGACCTGTCCGCACGGCTCTATCGTTACTCTGGATCCGGGAATCTGGGACGAATTGCTGAGAATTCATCAAAGTGTGTGAGCAGAATATCGACTAAGGCAGGATCAAATTGCTTAGCCCGTTGCTTTTCAAAGTAGGCTTTGATTTCATCGTCTGGCCAGGGGCCTTTGTAACAACGTTTGCTGCCAAGTGCATCGAACACATCCGCCACGGCGGCAATGCGGCCTGCCATTGATATTTGCGTCCCCGACAACCCATTAGGGTATCCGTTACCATTCCACTGTTCGTGGTGCTCATGGGCAATTTGTGCGCCGACTTGTAAAATGGGATTGCTGCTCTTTTTCAGCATGTCATAGCCGGCTTTGGCATGCGAACGCATGATTTCAGACTCTGCTTCCGTATGTTTGCCGGGCTTGTTGAGTACGCTATCCGGAATGGCAACTTTGCCTACGTCATGAAGTGGTGAGGCCAGTTTGATCATCTCTGCCTCTGATTCATTGAGGCCGGCATAAACGGCCAGTAAATGGCTGATATGAGCAACGCGTCGAACGTGTGAACCGGTCTCTTTGGAACGTACCTCAACAGCCTCTCCAATGATGTACGACAGCTCTTTTTGCGATTCCCGTATTACCTCGCGAAGTTTGATATTTTCATGGGATACCGCAATATTGTGAGCAAAAAAGCTTAGCAGATGGTGCTGTACGGTTTCCAGTTCGTCATCGCGGGCTACATACAATACGCTTTCCATGCCGCGTCGGGTAGTGAAGTAACTAACGAAATAGTCATCGCCCTTTACGCTTTGTTTCTGTCGCAAGGCGCTTTCAATGCGATGTTGAATATCATTGGGAATGGCGGCTGTAGATTCGTGCTGTAAGTTGGTAGCCAGCACATTGTATTGATTACCCGATTTGGCGTCCCGCGTAACGGCACAGCAAATGATGTCACTGGATTCTATGCCCAGTATCAGCGAGATTTGGTTCAAAATCGTGGAGGCAAATTGCGGTAGCGTATCGCACTCAATGAACTGTGTTGTTGCATGGATGATTTTTTCCAGGCCCAGACGGTGTCGCTCAATCAGGCGAAGATCGCGGTAAGCACGCAGTGCCGCATACATTGCGGTTTTTAAGCGCAGTGCAGTGAGTTCTGTTTTGTTTTTGTAGTCATTAATATCGTAGTCGCGGATGACGCGTTCTTCCGGCGCTTCACCAGGCTGACCGGTACGCAGGATTATCCTCACTACCTGGTTATCCAGTGTTTCCCGGATCCAGCGCACCAAATCCAGACCCGCCTGGGATGATTCCATTACGACATCGACCAGCGCCACAGCAAAACCGTCATTGTCTTGCGCTTCCAGCAGCGTGCGGGCTTCAAGCGCACTGTTGGCGGTATGAAATTCAATTCGTCTGCCTTCGAACTCAAAGTCACCCAACACCATCTTGGTGACGGCGTGAATTTCTGGTTCGTCATCGACAATCAGTACTTTCCATGCAGCCAAGCCTTGCTCTTGCTCTTCTGTTTCGTCATCACTGGCAAACAGTAAGTCATCACCCAGCATACAATCACTACCTTTTTCATATAACCCAATACTAATATAGTACGTGAGTTTGGGTTCTGCCGGTTTTCAGGGTGCGTTA
>NZ_CFIDRX010000084.1:0-17902 GCF_984433645.1 Marisediminitalea sp. | reverse complement strand
TAAAAATGCAAACAAGAGACTGATATAACTAAACTAAAAGGTAATAGCATGGGCTGGTACTTTGTTGCAAACTCTGTTGTAATCGTCACATCTTTTAACGGACATCACTGAATTCCATGCGCATCGGTTGGCGTACATACCTAAAGCAAGCATTCAGAAAAAAATCGGCCTATCACGCTGTAGGCATAGCGATTTCCCTGGACACTGTGACATTTTGCGCCTTGCGAAAACAAGGTGATGCTTTGCATGTGGCGCATGAAGAAACCGTTAGCTTTGGTCAATGGGGAAAATCCCTGATTCGCTGGACCGAAAAACACAATCTGGCCGGCACACCCACCTACGTGGCCTTTTCTATCCACTGGTATCAAATTCTGCAAATTGACCGCCCCGCTGTCGAAGAAGACGAAATCATTGCGGCGATGTCATGGTCGGTCAAAGAACTGACCGGCAGCGAGCAGGACATGGTGATTGATTACATCGACTTACCGGTGCCTCTGGCTGGAGCGGCAAAAGTAAATGTGATTGCCCTGCCTAAGAAAGATGTGGCAGAAACCTGTGAAAAGATTTTTGAGTCCGGGCTGGCTATGCAGCAAATTACGGTAGAAGAGCTGGCTACCTGTGACCTTGTTGAAACTTCGTCTGATGCGGTACTTACGCTCGTACAGGAAGCCGGCGAAGAGATATGTCTGAACATCGTGAAAAACGGGCAGCTTTATCTGAGTCGCCGTCTAAAAGGCTTCGAAAATTTAGGGAGCTTTTCAAAGGACGAACTGCAGATGGGCATCGGTGAGTCGCTGAGTGTACAGGTTCAGCGTTCGATGGACTTTTACGAGAGCCAGCTCCGTCAAGGCCCCGTTCGCCGCATTCAACTGAGATTGGATACCCAGCACATTGACGCCCTGTCGTTGCAGATTAATCAGGTGGTAAATGCAGACGTTGAAGGGCTGGTTCCGGCTAATGTAGTGTCGGATACCCAGTCACCGGTTCACCGTTTAAATTATATCAGCCTCGGCGCGGCCCTGGGAGCAGACAAAGCGCTGGTGGCTGAGAAAACGGAGGCCGCCGCGTGAAACAGCGCATAAACCTCTACACCGAAGAATTTACACCACGCCTGGATATGTGGTCGCTAAGCAGTGTAGCGGTAATCTGGAGTGTCACTGCTGTATTACTTGCCATGGTGTGGGCCGGTGTCTCCTGGTACGGTGCTTCGCTCCAGGACAACTTGATGGCCAAGCAACGTCAGCAACAACAATTGTTGAGTACCGTAAGTGCATTGCAGCAGGCACTAGAGCAACGCAAACCGGATGCAGGTCTGGAAAGGCAGTTAGCGCAACGCCGTCACGAATTGAGCAACCGGCAGTTACTGGTGAATGAGCTGAGTTTACGTGAACAAATAAAGCAACAGGGGTTTGCTGATTTACTGGACAACCTGGCTGCTAAGAATAGTCGTGATATCTGGTTAGAGACTATTCAGGTCAGCGAACACATGATGTTACTTGAGGGGCAATTGAGTAAACCGGAAGCTATGCCGCAATGGTTACAACGCCTTGGGCAAACCTCCTCGTTTTCCGGGCGCACCTTTGACTCTGCGCGTTTGTTCCGCGATGAAGAGCAGCTTCGTTTTGAGCTCAGTATGTCCCGGTCTCCTGAGACTGATGTGCAGGCGCAAGGAGGTCAGAAATGAGTTACGCCAGTTATGATGCGCGTTTTGCAGCATTGAGCCAGCGCGAAAAAGTACTGATATTCGCTACCGGCCTAATCGTGATTATCTCGGTTATGGTGTTTTTATTGATAGACCCCGCATTAACCAAGAACACAAAAACATCGGATGCGCTATTGCCGTTGGAATCTGAAATCCTGTCTTTGCAGCAGCAATCGGTGATTTACGAGCAGGCCCTTGCTGAAGACCCGAATACAAAGCTGCGCGAACAAATTGCCAGCGTTAACGAGCGTATGACTGTGCTGCAGAATCAGTTTTCTGCACAACTATCCGATTTGATTTTACCCCGACAAATGCCAGTGCTCATTGAGCAGGTGTTTTCCCAGGCGGAAGGCCTGACATTAATTGAGATGGCGTCAATTAAGCCGGTTAACATTTTTGCCGATAACGAGGCCATGGCCGAAGTGCCCTTGTATCAACATGGCGTGAAATTAACGTTTGAAGGGCGCTTTTTTGCCGTGCGTGATTTTCTGGCTAATCTTGAACGGTTAACGAATCAAATCTACTGGCGTTCAATGGCGTATGAAGTGTCGGAGTACCCGAATGCACAAGTGACACTGGAAGTGTATACGCTCAGTACAGAGAAGGCGTTTATCGGTGTTGAATAAGATAATTGTGTTACTTGCCGGCCTGAGTTTACCCGTGTTTGCACAAACGCTGGAGGATCCAACGCGTCCGTCTCAGTTCACTACGCAAACACAAAAAGCCACCAGTAGCTCAGCGTTAACGCTTGAGGTCAATGCCATTATGCGGGTTGGCCAGCAACGCCGTGCGGTAATTAACGGCAAGGTGGTAACGGAAGGGCAAAGTATTCAGGGAGCCACTGTAAAGGCCATTCACCCTTACAGTGTCGACATCGTTCAGGAGCTGGACGGTGAATGGGTTGAGAAAACCCTGTGGGTTGCCAAAAGCGGTAACGTAAAATCCAATGCAGCAGAGAATTATTAACATGGGACACGTGGGCAAACGGTTTATCTACGTTGCAATCGTCACTTTACTGGTGGGGTGTCAGTCTTCTGCTCCGCCGTCGGTTGTAGAGCAGTCGCTGAAAGAGCAGCTGGCCAGGCAGATTGCGCATGAACAGGCCAGCCAGAACTCACCAGCAACGGCACAAGGCTCGCTGGAGTCGGTACCGAAAAACGTAGCTGACTTACTCAGTGAAGTACCGGTAAGTGGGCAGCCCGCTTCTTTGTTCGGCCCAGAAAAATATGATATTGAAGCTGACGGTGTTGCGGTCAGAGCATTTTTCGCAGGCTTGATGGCCGATACGCCATACAGCGTTGCCATTCACCCTGAAGTCAGCGGTGAAATCTCGCTTAGCCTGAAACAGGTCAGCATGGAACAGGTCATGGAATTACTCGGTGACCTGTACGGCTATGATATCAGTCGCAAGAGCAACGTGTACCGCATCTTGCCAGCGGGTATGCGCACCGAAACTTTTGCGGTGAATTACTTACTCATGACCCGTGATGGCTCTACGCAAACCAGTATTATCTCTGGTGGTGTGTCGCAAGCCGACGGTAATAATAGCAACGGTAGTTCAAACAGTAACTTTAATAACTTCAGCGGCAATTCTGCGAACAGCAATAACTTAGGCAATCAGTTTGGCAACAATGCCAACGGCACCTCTATTTCGACGCGCACCGAAACGAATTTCTGGGAAGACCTGAAAACGTCTCTGGAGCTCATGGTCGGTAATGAAAACGGCCGTGCGGTATTTGTCACGCCACAAGCGGGTTTGGTTACGGTACGCGCCATGCCAGACGAAATTCGCGACATTAAACGGTTCCTGAAAGTGTCTGAAGCGAGCTTGCAGCGTCAGGTTATACTGGAAGCACGGATACTGGAAGTTGCACTGGATGACGGTTACCAGCAGGGCATTAACTGGTCTGAAGTAGTGGCGAATGTGGGTAGTACTGACATCACTTTTGCTAACACTGCAGCAACCATTGGCAATGAAATTTCTGCTTCGCTTGGCGCAGTGACCAGCCTGTCATTTCTGAATCAGGATTTTTCCGGGGTTATCTCCCTGCTGTCTACTCAGGGTAATGTGCAGGTGCTTTCCAGTCCTCGGGTGACGGCGATCAACAACCAGAAAGCGGTGATCAAAGTCGGTGACGACGAGTACTTCGTGACTGACGTTTCCAGCCAGAACACCATTACGTCCACCACTACGTCGGTAGTGCCAGACATTGAACTTACCCCTTTCTTTTCGGGCATCGCATTGGATGTGACCCCGCAAATCGACGAAAACGGTTCAGTACTGTTGCATGTGCATCCCTCGGTTATTGAAACCCAGGAGCAGGAAAAGGTGGTAAGCCTGAATCAGGAGCAAATCGTGTTGCCTTTGGCACAGAGCACCATTCGCGAATCTGACACCATTATCAAAGCTGCTTCAGGTGAAATTGTGGTGATCGGCGGATTGATGCAAACCAGCATCAGCGACAGCGAATCCAAAACACCGTTGCTGGGTGATATTCCGTTATTGGGTGAATTGTTTACCAACAAGAGCCAGCGCGAAACGAAGAAAGAGCTGATTATCCTGTTGAAACCTACTGTTGTTGGTAGTGGCACCTGGGCAGAACAAATTGAAATGAGCCGTGAGAAAATGGCTGACTGGTTGTATGTAGAGTAACTATGTACCTGTATCACTTCGGCATTCGAGAGCTTCCGTTTACGCTAACGCCAAACACCAGTTATTTTTTTGGTTTGCCGACGCACAACGAAGCCATGCAGGTGTTGGTAACGGCGCTGAAGACCGGTGAAGGTTTTATCAAGGTCACGGGCGAAGTCGGTACCGGAAAAACGCTGATTTGCCGGAAGTTACTGAACGAATTGCCGGAGCACTTTGTTACGGCGTACATCCCCAATCCGCTGCTTTCGCCTACAGAACTTCGCAGGGCAGTGGCCAATGAATTGGGAGTCGAACTGTCGGCTGAATGTGACCAGCAGGAGTTTACTCAGCGTATACAGGAACGGCTAATTGCTATTCATCAGTCTCAGCAAAGTGCAGTACTCATTATCGACGAAGCGCAGGCATTACCAACAGAAAGTATTGAAGCACTGCGACTAATGACAAATCTGGAAACGGAATCCAGAAAGCTGCTTCAGGTTGTGTTGTTTGGTCAGCCGGAACTGGACGAAAAGCTGGCGTTGCCAGAGCTGCGTCAATTGCGACAGCGCATCACGTTTAGCTACAGCCTGTCGTTAATGGATGCCGACCAGGTGTTTCAGTATGTCAGACACCGTGTGTCTGTGGCTGGGTATCGCGGCGGTGATTTATTCAGTCGTCGCTGTTGTGAGCTGTTGTTTCAGGCCAGTGGGGGCACGCCAAGGGTTGTGAACGTATTGTCGCATAAGGCACTGATGCTCGCATTTGGCGAAGGTAAATCCGTGGTCGAGCCTGAGCATATTGCCGTGGCCAGTGCCGACACCGAAGCGGCTAAAACAGTCAGTCATCAGTGGTGGCAAACCGCCGCCATGAAGTGGGCTACGGCGGCAGTAAGTATTGTGTTTATTTGTGTGGTAGCAGGGTTAGTCATCATGGAGAAATCCGCTTGAGTGTCGTGAATAAAATGCTCAATGATCTGGAGCAACGCGAATCCAGCGAAGTCACGCAGGCCAATTATCAGCCGCCTGCGAAAAAGCCCGTGCCTGTTCGTTTGTTAATTATTATTCTGGTTGGCGTAATTGCCATCGGAGCCGCGTTGTTCTGGCCGGTCGAGTCCAGTCAGCCTGTTGTTCAATCTCCTGTGGTGCAGCCCATTAATCAGGCGGTCAACAACAATAGCGCGGCAGTTGCGCAGCCTCAGGCTGTCCCCGCAGCGCAAGACAGCTCTTCACCCGTCGAACCTTCAAGGCTAAACCCAGTGCCTACCCCGGCGCAAAGCATGCAAGCAGCTAATAATGCACCTGATGAATTA
The DNA here is from genome assembly GCF_984433645.1 of Marisediminitalea sp. Classification (NCBI taxonomy): domain Bacteria; kingdom Pseudomonadati; phylum Pseudomonadota; class Gammaproteobacteria; order Alteromonadales; family Alteromonadaceae; genus Marisediminitalea; species Marisediminitalea sp. The sequence continues at coordinate 12,259 of NZ_CFIDRX010000084.1, read as the reverse complement.
CCAGATCCACGTCAGGCAGCTTCTCCGACGCAAACAGACGCAGTGCAGGCATCTGCTCAACAGGGTGAGATCACAGCGCCGCCCGAGAGTACCAAAATTCAGCCGGCAAAGCCCGCTGTGCCTGTGATCCGCAGCAGCACCGACCCAAATAAAATGGCATTGAAAGCACAAATCGCGGATGCTATTGAACGCAATAACAGCAATGAGGCCATCCGTCTGTTGCGCACGTTAATTTTACAACAGCCCGACAATATCAACGCGAAGAAACGCCTTGCTGCGCTGTATTTCAGTGAAGGGCGTAGTGAAGATGCTCAGCGTTTACTGCAGGATACCCTGTCGCAAACACCTGCCGACAGTAGTGTCCGATTAATGTATGCGCGCTTAATGGCGCAAAAAAATGAACAGGAACTGGCGTATTACACACTCAAAGAGGCCGATGACTATCCTCCTGCGAATATAGAGCTACTTGGATTCAGAGCGTCAATAGCCCAGCAGATGGGAAAACTCGATGCGGCGTTAAGCGATTATGCGCTGTTGGTTAGTCTTGATGCGCGCAACGCGAAATGGTGGCTCGGGCAAGCGGTTGTGGCCGACAAGCAAGGAGAGCGCAAACTGGCAATAGAGAGTTATCGTGAAGCGTATGCCCTGCAGAGCCTGGATGCCAATATCCAGCGCTTTATTGCTCAGCGCCTGCAATCGCTGACGGGGGTTGCGCCATGAGTGTAAAAGTACGTCTGGGTGATCTGCTGGTTCAAAACGGTTTAATTGACGAACCCCAATTAATGGCGGCGCTGGCCGAACAGCGTCAAACCGGCCGCAAACTGGGGGCCACCCTGATTGCCATGGAACTGGTAACAGAACAGCAATTGCTGGAACTGTTGTCGACCCACTTGAATGTGCCTCTTATCGACATTGACCAGTTTACCGTTAACCCCGCTGCGGTGAAATTGCTGCCAGAGGTACAGGCTCGTCGGTATCGCGCTATTGTGCTGGAAGACAAAGGGGACTCACTGCTGGTAGGCATGAGTGACCCGGCTGATCTGACTGCAGTGGATAACCTTGGCGACCTGCTGCCAAAACGGCTTGAAATTGCCGTGGTCAGTGAAGAGCAACTGTTTAATGCATACGACAGCTTTTATCGTCGGACCGATGAAATCGCCTCGTTTGCCCAGGAGCTGGCCAACGAATACCGCGATGAAGAAGAGTTCGAATTAACAGCCGGTCTTGCCGATGAACAAGACACCGCCGTTGCGCGTCTGTTGCAGTCTATTTTTGAAGACGCGGTACAGGCAAAAGCCTCGGACATTCATATAGAGCCCGATGAACAGCAACTGCGTATTCGCCAGCGCGTTGACGGCATCTTGCAGGAAACCGTCATTCCGGAGCGCAATATCGCTGCGGCACTGGTACTGCGTCTCAAGCTTATGGCTGGCCTGGATATTTCTGAAAAGCGTTTACCTCAGGATGGTCGAACCCAGGTGAGGGTTAAAGGACACCGTATTGATGTGCGTTTGTCTACCATGCCGGTTCAGTCAGGTGAAGCAGTGGTCATGCGTTTGCTCGATCAGTCTGCGGGCCTGTTAACGCTCGACGAAACCGGCATGCCGAAACCATTGCTGGATCGGATTCGCATCCTGTTGCAGCGACCACATGGCATGATTCTGGTTACGGGCCCAACGGGGTCAGGTAAAACAACCACACTATACGGTGCATTGAGTGAACTCAACAAGCCGCAACGTAAGATTATTACCGTAGAAGACCCGGTGGAATACCGCTTACCAAGGGTCAATCAGGTGCAGGTAAACAGCCGTATCGGACTCAACTTCTCAAGTGTGCTGCGCACCACGCTTCGTCAGGACCCCGATATCATCATGGTGGGTGAGATGCGCGATCAGGAAACCGTGGAAATTGGTTTGCGTGGCGCATTAACTGGTCACCTTGTGTTATCAACGCTGCACACCAACGATGCTGTGTCCAGCGCTATACGCTTGCTGGATATGGGCGCGCCGGGTTATCTGGTAGCCAGTTCACTGAGAGGGATCATTGCACAGCGATTGGTGAGGCGTATTTGTGATAACTGTGAAACCCAGTATACCCCCACCCACGATGAATTATTCTGGTTGAGCCATATCGACCCCAACGTGGAGAACGTTGTATTTAAGCGCGGCGCGGGCTGTCAGAAGTGCAATCAGTCTGGCTACAGAGGCCGGATAGGTGTGTTTGAACTACTTGAGCTTACCGACCCCATGATGGACGCGCTGAAGTCGGCAGATACCGCGGCTTTCAGTACGCATGCGAATAATAGCCCCGGTTATAAACCGCTATCTCATGTGGCCTTAACCTATGCAAAAATGGGCCATACCACGGTTGAGGAAGTACTCAAGCTGGTGGAAATGGTCGCAGAAGTTCCCAAAACTGAGCAGGATGACGAACATACTGAGGCAGCGCCAACTCTAAAGCAGGATGCGCTTAACCAGGGTAAGCCTGACGGCGGCCTGAGTCTGGAGGATATTCCGGATGCCTAAGTTTGAATATAAAGGGCGTGAAAGCAATGGTGAAATGCGTAGCGGCATGATCGACGCCATCGACGCGAATGCGGCTGCTAAAATGCTGTTAGCGCGCAGTGTTACGCCCATTTCTATTCATCCTGCCGCCGGTGGCGACAGCGAAGCTGCTGTTGAGACGGTGAACTTTCTGACTCCAAAAGTGACCCTGGATGAGCTGGTGATTTTTTCCCGGCAAATGTATTCACTCACACACGCCGGCATTCCTATTTTGCGTGCAGTAAGCAGTCTGGCGGAGTCGACGAATTCACTCCGTCTGAAACTGGCGCTCACCGATATTATTAGCTTGCTTGAGCGAGGGCGAACCCTGTCGTCGGCAATGCACCAGCACGAGAAGATATTTTCTAAACTCTATGTATCGGTGATCCACGTGGGTGAAAACACCGGTAGATTAGATGAGTCATTCTTGCAGCTTGCCGGTTACCTGGAACGCGAGCAGGAGACCCGGCGACAAATCAAAGCCGCTACCCGCTACCCGATTTTTGTGGTGTTTGCATTGGTCGCCGCGTTGGTGATCATGAATGTATTCGTTATTCCAAAGTTCGCCGATATGTTCAGTAAGTTTGGCGCTGAATTACCCATTATGACGCGGTTTCTGTTGGGTATGTCAGACTTCTTCGTCAATCAATGGCTGTTCCTGGTCGGCGGTGTGGTATTCATCATAGCGGCCGTGCGCCACTATTTGAGTACACCAGACGGGTTGTTGAACTGGGATAGGCGAAAATTGCGTATGCCTATCATTGGAAAAGTACTGGAGCGCTCATTGTTAGCGCGGTTTTGTCGCAGTTTTTCAATGATGCTGCAAGCCGGTTTGCCCCTCACTACTGCCCTGAACCTGGTGGCTGAAGCGGTGGGAAACCGCCATATGGAATTGCGCATCATCACTATGCGGCAAAGTATTGAAAAAGGGGAAAACCTGTCGCGTGTTGCTCAGGCAAGCGGATTGTTTACGCCTATGGTGTTACAAATGGTCAACGTTGGCGAAGAAACAGGGCGGGTCGATGAACTGCTGGCTGAAGTCGCCGGATTTTATGAACGGGAAGTCGACTATGATTTAAATAGTCTGACAGCGAAAATTGAGCCCATTCTGATTGGTATTGTGGCGGGTATGGTTCTTGTGCTGGCATTAGGTATATTTACACCTATGTGGGACATGATGAGCGCCATTAAGGGTAACTAAGGTGAAGCCAAGAGAAGAAGCCGATGACAATTTACGCCGGGTGATGATTAACCTGGTGGTTATTGCGGTGTTCACCATTTTAATGGGGACGGCGATTGTTTACATGTACGACGCCGAGCCCGACATTGAAGCCGAATTAATGGACGGCTATGCACGCCAGTTTGCTGGCAGTGCAACTAACGCACACTGGCAATGGCAGGCAGAAGGTCGGCCGGAAATGATTATGCTGGTGCACTACGATGGCAATGGTAAGGAAGTCGGCCGACGCCCGGTGCGAATGGCGCATTTTGGCTGGCCAAAGGTCGAGCCCAATTCAGAGGGGTGTACCCGGGTGTGGGAGCAACTGCTGAATATGCCGGCAAGAGTAGAAGGATTCAGAGTGCTTGGTGAGTACTACGCGAGCGATAACGACGACGCAAAAGTACCCAATGCGCGATGCCGGTTCCGGGTAAGTACCGGCCCGTTTTTTGATTACAGTATTTACACTGGCGTGGTTACCCGGGGCGAATGAGTCACGGGCAATAAAGGTTAGGAGATGAGAATGACAAACCGAAAGGCTGGAATAGCTACACCGCGAGGTTTTGCAACTACGCAAGGCTTTACCCTGATTGAGTTGGTAATTGTGGTGGTTCTGCTGGGTTTACTGGCTGCAGTGGCTATCCCCCGATTCCTCGATGTCACCGAGCAAGCTGAAGATGCCACTGTTGAGGGCGTCGCCGGTGGCTTTGCTACCGGGGTGGGTTTGGTTCGGGCGGAATGGGAACTGGAAGCCCGCCCGCAGGAAAATCAAGCCACCAACCAGACCTTTGTTACGTTGGACGGCATTTTAGTCGCAATCGACAAGAACACCGGGTATCCGACCGGACAATTAAATAACGACGGGAGTACAGAAGACGACAGTATGACGAATCTGGACTGCGAGAGCATTTTCAATCTGATCATGCAAAGCGCACCAACCATTACGTCTGACTGGGCTAACCGACCGTTCGACAGATTCCGTTATTTTACGACTGCCAGCAATGGCACGGGGTCTGGTGGCAATGATTTGTGTTTTTACTATCTGAGTAAATCAGTGCAAAACCAATCGGTACAACCAACTGATGACACCACGGGTGACGGCTTTATTTACGACCCGCGCATTGGTCAGGTGGTTGTGTTTAATAACATTTCGTCTAATTAACGGGCTTATGCCTGTACTGTAGACTAAACTTGTGAATAATAGCGTTATCCATTTAAGGGGAATTAACATGCAGCAACGTGGTTTTACGTTAATCGAATTGATCATCGTGATCGTTATTCTTGGTATTTTGGCAGTCACAGCTGCACCTCGGTTCATTGATTTCCAGTCTGATGCCCGGGCGTCAACACTGGAAGGTCTGCGCGGTGCATTGCTTGGCGGTACACAGCTTGTGTATGCAAAGTCGGCAATTGGCGGTGGCCAGAGTTCAGCATCTACCACAGTGTCAATTAACAATAAAACAGTGACGACGCAGTACGGTTATCCTGATGCCGATACCATGACCTTTAGCACTGGCACAGCTGCAACAGACAACACTATTGCAGGCTGGACCGATATCTCTGACGCTGATTGGGATATTGTTGTAACAACAGCCGGTTCAGGTACCACTGCTGGTGTAGCTACAATTTACCCGGAAGGCACAACCAACGCAGCGTGTGCAGTAACTTACACTGAAGTAGTCGCAGCTGGCGGCAGCCCGAGTGTTGTTGTTACTTCAAGCGGCTGCTAAGTAACCCTCAGCAGTCCATGCAGCATGGCATAACGTCACTTCGCGGTAATCGTTTTAATTCGGGGTTCAGCTTAATTGAACTGATTACCGTGGTAGTGTTGATTGGCGTGCTGTCTGTCATTGCAGCAACGCGATTTCAGTCCCGTGATGGGTACGTGGAATACGCTTATCAGGACAGACTGATAACTGCCCTGCGAAATATGCAAACCCGCGCGATGCAAGACACTCGCAGCGGGTTTTGTTTTCGTATTAATCTGGCTTATGGTACCGCAAGCGCCTATGGCCCGCCTTCGTTGGATTATTCGCCAGGAAATGGCGCTGCCACTTGTGGCAGCAACATCAACAGCAGCGCACCCGCATTTTTAGCGGTACAGGCGCCGGAGTTATCCGATGAATCGGTTGTGCTCAGCAGCCGGGATGGCAACTTTACTAACTTCTCTTATCTGGCATTTGACTCCCTTGGCCGTCCATTGAACGGTGCAGCCAACTGCAATACAGGTACGCCTTGCCGCGTGACACTGGCTGGCGAGTCCAGTGTGGATGTGTGCATAGAAAGTCAGGGATACGTACATGCGTGCTAGTGTCCGTGGCTTTACCCTGATTGAATTGATTATCGGTATTGTGGTGTTCACCATCATCATGCTGGTTATCATTGGTGTTATAGGTCCCCAATCCCGCCTCAGTATAGAGCCAATCTGGCAAATTCGCGCCAGTGAATTAGCGCAGTCTTTGTTAACGGAAATTAATGCCAAGTCGTTTGACGAGCAATCCGATCATTCCGGTGGCAACACACGTTGCAACGAAGGACAAAGCTGCACTGCGTCCGGGTCTTTGGGGCCAGACAGCGGCGAGAGTCGCGACAGTTACGACGATGTCGACGATTACCATGGATTGGATCAGCGTGATGGTAATATTCTGAACGTACAAGGTCAGGCAATGCTGAATAATGGCGAAAGCTTGTACCAGGGATTTCGAGCGCAGGTCTCGGTGTATTACGACAGTAATGAAGACGGCATTAATGACGACGATGCCGACCAGAACGGTGTGCCTGATACTGGCACGCTGGTGGCGAACGTGAAACGGATCACGATTACGGTAACCACGCCAGGCGGGGAGCCTCTGACTTTTGCCAGCTATCGGTGGAATTTCTGATGCGCAAGAGTCAGGGATTCACGTTAATCGAGCTGATCACCGTTATTATTATTCTGGGCATTGCCAGTGCCGGGATCGCCAGTTTTGTGCGTGGTTCCATGCAAACTTATATCGATGTCAGTACCCGGGAGCAATTGGTGACGGAAAGTCGCTTTGCTATTGAGCGATTAAAACGGGAGATTGCGAATGCCGTGCCAAACAGCGTACGTATTACCGGCAATACCAGTTACCACTGCTTGGAATTCGTACCCATAAACTGGGCGACTGTGTACACACGGCTTCCCGAACCCGATAATCTCGAGATGGACGTGGTGGCGCTGCACGATATCAATAACGTGCCCTACACGCTGCCCACGGGCGACAACTTTGCCGTTGTTTACCCTACTCGTAGTGAAGATATCTATGACGCTTCGCGTAACCGTCGGGTAAACGTAACGGCGTGTAACGATGATGGTGACGGCGACTGCAGTACGCTGGACGACAGCGACGATATTGTGCAGCTGTCAGTTACCGGGCAGTTCGCGCAGAGTTCGCCGGCGTCGAGAGTCTATTTAGTCGACCGGGCGGTGAGTTTTTGTGTGTATCAAAATGCACTCATTCGCTACGAGAACGACATCATTACCAATCAGCTTGGCGCGTTCCCTGGCTTACCCGTGATTGCGGAGCACGTTGTCAATGTGTTGTCGGCGGATCCGGCAAACAACCCAAGCGAAGACGACCCATTCAGAATTATTTCTACCCGGTTACAAAGCAACGCTATTGTTGAAGTAAGGTTGCGTTTTTCTGACAACGGCGAGCAAATTGCTTATCAACAGGAGATCCACGTTGCCAATGTGCCATAGTAAAAAACAGCGCGGCAGTATGTTAGTGATCACCTTGTTTGTCATTTTGGTGCTGGCTTTTCTTGGAATTACCATGATCAATTTGTTATCCGGCACTAGTCAATCAGTGATTTATGAAGTGTTAGGGGCGCGCGCTAAATTCGCTGCCCAGAGCGGGTTACAACGCATTGCCGCTTCTGCATTTCCGCTTAACTCGCCGGTCGCAGCATGTAATGCCACCGTAAGTAGCAGTGCTGGTTTACCGCAGGGGGATGGATTGGAAAACTGTCAGTACCAGGCGGCCTGCACAACAACGGCTATTACAAAGCAAAACCAGCAATACAACTATTACCGGTTTGTGAGCACAGGCGTCTGTCAGGCCGGTGACATATGGGTCAGCCGGACACTGGAAATGGATGCGTTTGAAGAACAATAGTCTGGTATGCCTGTCTGTACCGTATATAGCCATATCGTGTACTAAAATATACAGATACCAGTATGAGGGTGTGAGCGTTGAAGCAGTGGATTAAACAGGTTATGTCGTTAGTTACGGTCGTTTTTCCCGCCGCGGCCCATGCTGTTACTTGTCAGTCGGTTTTCCCCGATCCCGCTGCCTCGCATTCTGCGTCTGGTTATATTCAGTTTCAACCTCAAAGCCGCCTGATAGGCAGTGACGGTACCCTTGATGTAGCCAGTATGCTGGACAACAGCGGTGGCACCAGCTGTGATTCTGTTGCATGTCAAATATCGGGCAATGCCAGCGGGGCATTGTCGCTTCCGTCTTATCAATATTCATCCAGCGCAACCGATGTCAGAGTTAACGATTATTCAAGCAGTACCTTGCAGGCAGGTGATTATCGCACCGTAACAGTAGGCAACGGTGGCGCTTTAACAACCAATAGCAGTGCTCAGCCGTTCAGAATTAAAACTCTGAATGTGAACTTTAACGCGACTCTGACGTTGTCTGGTGGCGTGTATTGGATTGAACAACTCACATTGGGTCAGAATGCCCGAATAGACATTGCCAACAACGCCAGCGTGGTGATTTATACCCGGGCTATGTCTACCAATATCAACAACCCCATCAATGCGAATGGTCAGCCATCGCAGTTGGCGATTATTTCTGAAGGGTATGTCAGCATTGGACAATACTCGCAGGTAAAAGGGTTCATATACAGTGCTAGCAGCGTGACCTATAACGCCGATATCACCCATACCGGTGCTTCCAATGCTCAGCAGATAATTTTGCACGACCGTAGCGTTGTAACTTACGACGAAGCTGCTTTATCGACGTTGGAAACTGACGGACTTTGCACGAAAGCTGTGACTTTGCCCACCGCCGTCGCCCACTGGACACTCAATGTATGTGCGCTAACCAACGCCAATGGCGAGGTGGTGGACAGTATCGCCGGGAACAATGGCCGGTCGGTAAACTCACCGAGTATCGACAGCAATGGACAATATTGTCAGGCCGCTTATTTCCGTGGGGACGAAGACTACTTGTTTCTGCCACACAGCAATAACTACGCTATGGCCGAAGGGGCTATTTCGTTCTGGATGAATACCGATAATCTGGCATATTTTAATTCCACCCAGGAAGGGGGGATGTCGCTGTTCTCCAAAGACGAAAGGTTCATTGGTTCAGGGGGGCAGGTGTCGATGTGGGTCACCAACAGCGGCGCCATCAAGGTCAATCAGCAGTCGTCCAGCACCACTTATCAATTGAATACGTCGCCGGTCATTATTGAAGGGCAATGGCATCACGTAGTCTACACCTTTGGCCCGGCAGGGATGCAGGTGTACGTAGATAATAATCTGGTGGGCAGCAACAGTAGCTATACCTCAGGCTGGCAAAGCAACAATAAACCGTTATTGGTGGCCGCTAATGCCAGTCAGCACGACCCGCAGAATACATCGTATTCAGATCTCGGTGATTTTTATCAGGGACGTATAGACGATATTCGTTTGTACAATCAGCAGTTATCAGCGCAACAAATCGCGCTGCTAAACGCGGAGTCTGAAGAAAGCTGTGTTAGCTGTGGATCCAACGCCACCCTGGTCTCGCATTGGAAAATGGACGTGTGCAGTTTGTCTGGTACTGCGGGCGAAGTCGTCGATGTGGTAAGTGGCTACAATGGGCGCTCAATAAACGGTGCTTCAGCTATTATCAATGGACGTTTCTGTCAGGCGTCGGGGTTTGATGGTGGTAATCAGCACATCAATATCGACCATGGTTCAGGGTTACAGCTTTCATCCGGTACACTAACCATGTGGTTCAAAGTGTCTGATTTAGATCATAACCGGGATAGCTATGGAAATAGCCTTCAGGCGCTTTTCTCGAAAGACTCCAGCGGCCGGGATTTTGGCGGGCAGTTCACTTTACTGGTGGACCAGGATGGCAAGCTGATATTTCGGCAAGAAACACAGTATCAATCTTACGAAATTTATACCGGTAGTGTTATTGACGAACGGGAGCAATGGTATCACCTGGCATACACTTGGGGCTCTGGCGGAATGAACGTTTACCTGGATGGTGTATACCTGGGCGGTTTTTTTCAGTCGGGATTTAGCTGGCGAAATAATCAGGAACCCATCATTTTAGGCGCAAATGCCGGTGCTTCCGGTAACTATCAGTCCAACTCCTGGGAGCTGAGAGACTTTTTACGTGGAGAAATTGACGACGTCAGAATATACGCAGGTGAACTGACCACTGCCGATGTACAGGCGCTTTATACGGCCTCAGACTACGCCTGTCCCACCTGTGCCGGCACAGGACCAAGACTACACTATAAGTTCGAAGAATTAGCCTGGCCGACGTTTAACACAGTGCTGGATTCAACCACAAATCTGAATAACGGCACGCCAATGGGGCGTGTGCAGCCCGTTGAACCGTCTAACGATATCTCGTGTCGAGCCCTGGATGTGCCATATAACACCAATACTTATCAGGATGCGGTGAACACTAACCTGGATCTCAATCAGGTAGGCGACCGAGGCACAATTACGTTCTGGTACCGCAGCGACCAGCCCTGGATTGGGGGGGGAAACCGACAACTATTTGATGCGTCAAATCGGTATTTCTTCTACATGTCATTGTCGAATAACGGTGAACTAGGCTTTGGTATGGAAGACGCCAGCGGTAACAATATGGATGTTATTACTCAACAGTTAGGCTATGGAGCCAACGAATGGGTGCACATCGCGCTGACATGGAATATGCCCGGCGAAGATATCGATTTGTACGTGAATGGCAGCCGGGTATTTATGTATGGTCGATGGAATCTGACCAACCCGGCGTTAGGTGATTTAACCAGTATGAAGATTGGCGACAATTCTTCATCTAATTTTGTTGGTTATATGACCGACAACTCCGCAAATGGTCAGTTTGATGACGTGCGAATTTATGACTACGAACAATCCAGACAGCAAATTCGCGACGATATGGCCGATGTCGAGCGCTGTTTCTCGGTACATCACTACGAAGTTACGCATCCAACCCAATCACTTACCTGCAGTGCAGCCAGCGTGACCCTGAAAGCCTGTGCAAACGCCAGCTGTTCTGAACTGGTGAGTGATCCTGTTAGCGTAAACTTGCCTGCTGGCAGTTGGTCTTCCCCTAACCCTGTGACGTTTACGGGCTCTACAACGCTTAGTCTGGCAGAAACCACGGCCAGCCAGTACAACATCACGGTCAGTGCGGCGGATCAGGCTTCGGCGCCGGACAATGCTACGCAGTGTACGAGCAACTGTGTGATTAATTTTGTGAATGCCGGTTTTGAGTTCTTTGACACCGCGAATCCGTATCAAACGACGTTGCCCGCCATTGTGGCCGAATCTGATCTAGGGAGAGTGGGTCTGAGGGCCGTTCAGTCGAATGCCGGGGTTTGTCAGGCGCTGCTGACCGGGCAACAGTCGGTAACCCTGGGGTATGACTGTGTCTCGCCGGGTAACGCGTCCTATTCGCCAGATCAATGTTCTGTGCCGTTTGCCGGGGTCCCCGTAAGCGGCAATGGTCTCGGAGAAAACAGTGCACCGGTAACGTTAACCTTCGACAGCAATGGGGAAACCAGTCTTGCTGGAAGAACATATGCCGATGCAGGTCGATTAACGATTACGGCCACGGCAAACATCAACAACACCACTATTGAGTCGGGCAGTAATCAGCTCGACAGTATTCCAGCACAGTTGCAAGCCAGTACTAATGCCAGTGCGGTTTCTGCAGCGGGTGCCGGGCATACGTTGACCATTACGGCGCTTGGCGCGAATGGCAGTCCATTACCCGGCTACCAGCCTGGTGATCTGCAAATGGCTGTTACCCGTCAGGCTCCCACATCGGCCTCGGCTAGCGAAGGACAATATTACGTTAGTGCCAATCAATCTGTGAGCAGCAGTGTTACTCAGAACTGGCAGTCTGTCAGCGTGCCTGTATTCAGCGCAGGGACTTATTCTTATTCTGAAGCCTATATGAGCGAAGTGGGTACTTACCAATTTGATCTGCAGGACAATGGGTATTTAGGACAGGCGATTGCAGCTACTGGGGTCAGTCTAGGGCGGTATACCCCTGCGTATTTCGATGTCGTGGCGGCAACTACCCCGCAAATTGAACCGAGTTGTAATGCGGCGTTTACCTACCTTGGTCAATCCTTTGCATTTGCAGCTGGAGCAGAACCAGCCCTGCAGATAACGGCCTACAACGCTAAAGGACAAGTCACAGCTAACTATTCAGATGCGTTATGGGCGCTGTCTCCTTCAGCAAGTTCACTGAGTGATATGTATTTTACCGATAACAGCGGT
>NZ_CFIDRX010000083.1:6629-18074 GCF_984433645.1 Marisediminitalea sp. | reverse complement strand
CAGAAAAAAGCGCCTTTACGGCGCTTATTTTGTATCTGCTCGCCGTAAATATACCGCTCACCCGCCACTATCGATACATCAAATAAATAGTATTTACAAAATAGATAAACACAAAAAATAGTGAGTATAGTATTCTGTATTTGGCAGTAACTCATCGGACACGTTATTTTAACGGTGTGTAAGCGAAATTGTTTGTATACCATAGCAATTTCACTGTGTTAAAGTTTGCCAACAATAACAATAATAAACTAGCGACTGACGGTCACCTTCATAAAGGTGCTAAAACTAGCATTACAGGATATTTACAGAATGTCAGATTTTCGCCAACGTGCCCTCGATTATCATGCCTACCCTACGCCGGGCAAAATTCGCGTAGAACTGTCCAAACCCGCCGACAGTGTTGATGACCTCGCCCTGGCCTACAGCCCAGGCGTGGCAGAGCCTTGTCGCGAAATCGCAGAAGATCCTAACGCCGCTTATACCTATACCGGTAAAGGCAACATGGTTGCCGTTATCAGTAACGGTACCGCTATTCTTGGTTTGGGTAATTTAGGTCCACTTGCATCAAAACCGGTGATGGAAGGTAAAGCGCTGTTGTTTAAACGCTTCGCCGGACTGGACTCGATAGATATTGAAGTAAAGCACCGCACGACGGAAGAATTCATCAATACGGTTGCCAACATTGCCGACACGTTTGGCGGTATCAACCTGGAAGATATCAAAGCACCAGAGTGTTTTGAAATTGAACAGGAGCTGATCAAGCGCTGTAAAATCCCGGTATTCCACGACGACCAGCACGGCACAGCCATTGTTACCGCGGCTGGGATGCTGAATGCGCTCGAAGTGCAAGGCAAGACCATTGAAGACGCCAAAATCGTGTGTATGGGTGCCGGCGCGGCGGCTGTAGCCTGTATGGAACTGTTAATTAAGTGTGGCGCCCAGCGCGAGCGCATTTATATGCTCGACAGAAAAGGGGTGATCCACACACGTCGTGACGACTTAACACCACACAAGATGCTGTTTGCGAACAATACCGACAAGCGCACCCTTGAGGATGTGATGGAAGGCGCAGACATTTTTGTGGGTGTATCCGGCCCGGATCTGCTTCCGCCAGAAGCCCTGGCACTGATGGCACCTAACCCCATTGTATTTGCCTGTTCAAACCCGGATCCTGAGATCAAGCCTGAAGTAGCATTAGCCACTCGCTCAGATATCATCATGGCAACGGGTCGTTCTGATTATCCAAATCAGGTTAACAACGTATTGTGCTTCCCGTTTATTTTCCGCGGAGCACTGGATGTTCGGGCGACGGCCATTAACGATGAAATGAAAGTGGCTGCTGTTGAAGCGTTACGGGCTATCTCCAAAGAACCCGTACCAGAGGTTGTACTGAAGGCCAGCAAATCGGATTCGTTGTCGTTTGGGAAAGATTACATCATTCCAAAACCTATGGACCCGCGTTTGTGCGCGCGCATAGCGAAAGCCGTAGCACAAGCTGCAATTGATTCAGGCGTTGCCCGTTTAGACGTGGTACCTGAATACAAATAAGCGAGTTAGCAGCTCTCAATACTAAAAACGCCTCAGATGAGGCGTTTTTTGTTTGTGTTCGCGCTAAATGAATTAAGCGCGTTATTCTTCCTCGCTGTCCTCACCTTCCTCGGCATCGGGATCCAGGCCCATTTCCAGCATTATGCGGCGCGCTTCGCCAGGAATACGGTTAGGGTTGTCTTTGCGTAGATCTTCATCATCCGGTAACGGCTGCCCGGTAAAGGCATGCAGGAATGCCTCGCACAACAGCTCCGAGTTAGTTGCATGGCGCAGATTATTAATCTGGCGTCGGGTCCGTTCATCCGTCAGCACTTTCAGTACATTGATGGGAATCGAAACAGTGACCTTTTTAACCTGTTCACTTTTTTTACCGTGTTCTGCGTACGGGTGAATGTACTTTCCGTCCCACTTTGCCATTATTAATTCCAGCTAATGATTATTTATTATGTTGAGAAATTCTAAACAAACCACAGAAAAGGTCAATTGAGCAGTGTAAACCGCTTGACGTCTAGACATATATTCTTTAGTTTAGACGTCTAAACGTCCAGTTGAGAATATTAGATCATGGTGTCATACGCACAAGGGGTCGATGCCCTAAACCAATCGCTGTCAGAACTACGTGACATAGACGTGTCATTTGAATTCTTTCCGCCGAAAACAGAGTCGATGGAAAAGACCCTGTGGAAGTCTGTTGAGCGTTTGGCGCCATTAAACCCGTCTTACATGTCGGTGACCTACGGTGCTAACAGTGGCGAGCGTGATCGTACTCATGACATCGTAAAGCGCATTCAACAACAAACGGGCGTAACCGCGGCACCGCACTTAACCTGCGTTGACGCCACCAAAGACGAACTGAAGCAGATTGCTAAGGATTATTGGGATTCCGGTATTCGCCGCATCGTAGCCCTGCGTGGTGACTTGCCGCCTGGCGTGGAAAAAACAGACATGTATGCGTCTGATCTGGTTGCCCTGCTGAAAGACGTGGCAGATTTCGATATCTCTGTTGCGGCCTATCCGGAAAAACACCCTGAAGCACCAAACGCTCAGTTCGACCTGTTGAATCTGAAACGCAAGGCGGAAGCCGGCGCGACAGAAGCAATTACACAGTTTTTCTTTGACGCGAGCGTATACCTGAGATTCCGCGATCGTGCTGCTGCGGCAGGTATCGACCTGGATATCGTTCCGGGCATATTACCGGTCACAAATTATCAGACGCTGGTGAAGTTTGCAGGCTTCACGAACGTACACGTACCCGGTTACCTGCACAAAATGTTCGAAGGCCTGGACGATGACGATCAGACCACTCGCAACCTGTTAGGCGCCAACATTGCCATGGATATGGTAAAAGTACTGGCCAAAGAAGGCGTGAAGCACTTCCACTTCTATACCCTGAACCGCAGCGAGTTGAGCTACGCTATTTGCCACATGCTGGGTGTGCGTGCCAACGGGAATTAAACGCCCGTATCACAAATTATTTGATGAACCGCAAGGACGCGGTAGACTATGCTTTTTAGCATAGGCAAGGAATTGTTGTGGAAAAGCCTGATTGGCAACAGCTAAGGGAAACCTGGCAACCAAAACTACTGCACTTTGGCACCATCTTCGTTACCCGGTGCCGTACCGACAACATCGCTATCTCGGCAGGACACTTAGCCTACGTTACCCTGTTATCTTTGGTCCCCTTCATCATGGTATTTTTTACCATTTTGTCCGCCTTCCCCGCGTTCGACAAAGTCCGTAGTAAGCTAGAACAGTTTATCTTCAGCAACTTTGTGCCTACCGCCAGTGACGTGGTACATCGGTACATTGGTGACTTTGTAGGTAATGCCTCGCAAATGGGCGCGGTGGGTATTCTTTCGCTATTAGTGGTGGCCCTGCTGCTCATTTCCAATGTCGACAAAACCCTGAACCGCATCTGGCGCACACAAAGCGACCGTCCGCTCATTTACACCTTTGCTATTTACTGGATGGTGATTACGCTGGGCCCGCTGCTCATGGGAGCCAGTGTGTTAATGACGTCTTACCTGACAGGTCTGGCAGAGTTCGCTGAAGAGTATACGCCGGGACTTGGCACATTCATGTTAGAGCTGGTACCCAGTTTTACGGCACTGGCCGCCTTTATTATTTTGTACATGCTGGTACCTAATCGGCGGGTTCCCGCTAAACACGCACTCGGCGGCGCTGTTCTCGCCACCATGCTGTTCGAGTTCAGTAAAAAGGGCTTTGCGCTGTATGTCACCAGCTTCCCATCATATCAGGTTATATACGGCGCGTTGGCTGCGCTGCCTATCCTGTTTTTATGGGTGTACTTGTCATGGATAGTGGTATTGGTTGGCGCAGAATTCACCTGTTCACTGGCTGATGCCTCGGAAACAGAAAAAGGCACCACGGAAGAACCCCGGGATTTACCGACCAAGTAAACGTCAAAGCGCAACGCATACAAAAAAGGTCAGCATTCGCTGACCTTTTTGTTGAACATGAAACGAATTATCCTGCCATGTCAGCAATAAACGCATTCGACTGTGAAATAGCCGTTTGCATATCTTTAAGCAGGCTTTTCACGTCTTTTTCGATAGTGCCTAACTCACCCTGAAGCGCACCAATAGCACTGGCATTCAGGTTGTGCTTTAAGAACAGAACGTTGTCTTGCAGCGTAGACAGCACAGGTTGCATGCTGCTTTCAACACGACGCATTGCCCGTACCATTTTGTTGTACTTCAAGCGCGTTTCTGACAGCTTTTGTTGACTGGTGCGTTTCAGGCTCGCGTTTGAATACTGTTCCAGTTCGGTTTCCCATTCATCAAACAACGCTTCTGCAACGCTTTCAATTTTATCGATGCGATTAGTTACATCATCGGCCGCTTTTTTACTGGCTTCGTACTTATCGCTTAATGCTTCGTACGCTTCCTCAAGTTCACCGCCATCAAATTGCAGTAACGCAGAGAACTCTTCCAGTGCAGACGTGAATTGCTCTTCGGCTTCTTGCTGTGAATCTCTGGCGTCCTCTACGCGGTCAACCAGGATTTCACGCTTTTCTACGCCGACTTTCTCCCAGGCTGCATAGT
The DNA here is from genome assembly GCF_984433645.1 of Marisediminitalea sp. Lineage (NCBI taxonomy): Bacteria > Pseudomonadati > Pseudomonadota > Gammaproteobacteria > Alteromonadales > Alteromonadaceae > Marisediminitalea > Marisediminitalea sp. The sequence goes on along the minus strand of NZ_CFIDRX010000083.1, from coordinate 13,461 downwards.
AGGCGCTCTGGCAGCCAGTTAAAACGAGAAGAAGCAGAACAAGGGCGCCTTGCTTACTCATTTGTTGTAATCTCATCAGGAGGCGCCTTTAAATCTCGCTGCATCTATAATTGCCCACAGTAAGAAAATGGGGACAAGGATATAACCAATCAGTAAAACCACCAGCGCCCAGCTCACTGCATACGCTACGAAAAAGAATAATGCAGCCAATATTCGGCCTTGTACTAACTGCCCCAAACCTGGAATAAAGAAGCTACAAATTGCAGCGATAACGTTACCGCCTGAACCTTGACCAGCCATGAAATTACCTCAAAACAATTACAATTTACACTGTAAACTAAATCAATTAGGGTTAAGTTACAACGATTTCGAATTTTGATTTGTAAGAGAAAATATCAGTGACCACCGTTCGCTATCATCAGGGCCATTTAGACGTTGGCGACAATCACCATATGTATTACGAGTGTTCCGGCAACCCACAGGGCATTCCTGTGCTCATGCTGCATGGCGGTCCAGGCGCTGGATTATCGCCCGATTACACTGACTTTTTCCCTCTGGATGCCTTCCATGTTATCGGTTTTGAACAGCGAGGGTGTGGTCGTTCGACGCCGCATTTATCGCTCACCAACAATACCACCCAACATTTATTAGCCGACATTCGGCGGTTAAGAGAACACCTGGGCATAGACAAATGGTTACTGTTTGGCGGCAGTTGGGGCAGTACACTCGCTTTACTGGCCGCGCTGGAAGAGCCCGACACCATTAGTGGTTTGATTCTGAGAGGTATCTTCCTTGCCCGCCAGCAGGACGTTGACTGGTTCTTAGCCCCACAGGGCGGTGCCGCTCAAGTCTACCCGGATTTATACCCGACTTATATTGAGGACTGCCCTGACGCGACGTCAGTAGAAGATATCGTGCAATATTACCGCAGCCAGTTTGCCGACCTCACGTCGGAGCAGGCTCAGCTCGCCGCAATTAAATGGTATAACTGGGAAGAGAGTATCGCACGGGTATACCCCGGCCCCGGTTACCCAACAACGCTACCCGCTCACCCCACGGTAATGTCGCTGGCTGTACTGGAATGGCATTACATTGCTCAGCAGTGCTTTATTCCTGAAAACGACATTCTGAATCGCGCCGGGGCGCTTGCGCATTTGCCGGGCATCATTATCCATGGGCGATGTGATACAATCTGCAAGCCGGAAAATGCAACCGCATTGCATGAGCGCTGGCCGCTGAGCCAGTTAAATCTTATTGACGGTGCCGGGCACAGTAGCTCGGAGCCGGCCATAAAGCAGGCGTTAAAAAACGCAGTTCAACATTTCAGGACACTATTACAAAACACGTTATGATTGGATTAATTCAGCGCGTATCGGAGGCCAGTGTCACGGTAGACGCTACCACAATTGGCCGCATCGAACAGGGCATGTTGTTGCTGTTAGGCGTCGAAAAAGAAGACGGCCAGGCGCAAATCGACAAACTGGTAAAGAAAGTCAGTCAGTACCGTATGTTCAGTGATGAACAAGGGAAAATGAATCTGAATATTCAGCAAGCTGGCGGTTCTATTCTGGTGGTTTCGCAATTTACCCTGGTGGCTGACACTCAAAAAGGAAACCGACCGGGCTTCTCCCGCGGCGCGTCACCGGAGGTTGGTAAAGCCTTGTACCTCCAATTTTTTGAAGCCCTGAAGGCAACCGGGATCCCAGTACAAACTGGCGAGTTCGGCGCCGATATGAAGGTCCATTTAGTTAACGATGGGCCTGTCACCTTTCACTTCCAGGTATAGCCAAATCTATTCTATTCGTCTTATGTCGCTTGCTGTTAGTGAAGGCATAGGATTTAATGTGTAACCCTGTGAGCAATACGAGACAACTTACTTGTGTTTAAAATCGTAACACCACAAAGCGACGAAGAGTTAGCCGCGTATTATCATTTTCGATGGCAATATCTGCGTCAACCCTGGAACTTTCCGCCTGGTTCGGAAAAAGACGAGTACGAGCAGGTCAGTGAGCACCGCGTAGTTGTCAACAACAATGGGGATATCGTGGCTTGCGGTCGTGTTCACCTTAACACCGCGGAAGAGGCGCAAATACGCCACATCGCCGTCCACAGTGATTATCAGCGTCGAGGGCTTGGCCAACTTATTCTTAATGCACTGGAGGCCGTAGCCAGGGAGCTGGGCGCCATTCGTGCAGTCACCAACAGTCGCGAGATATCCATCGAATTCTTCAAGGCCTGTGGGTTTAAAATTGAACGTGAAGCCCCAAACGAGCTCGGCCTGCTCAAGCGTCAGCAAATGGTCAAAAAGCTCGACGATTTCTCTTTACTGGTATTGCACCCTGATTGGTGTCAGGAATTGCAAAACACATGGTCAGAAACCATCCCGATTACCGAACACATGGGCATTAAACTGCATCAGTATACCGGTAAAACCCTGGAAACCCGCGCTTCGCTGAATAAAAACATCAATATCCACGGCACTATGTTTGCGGGCAGTATTTTTTCTCTGGCCACCCTGACTGGCTGGGGAATGATATTTTTACAGTTAAAAGAACGCGGGCTGAACGGCGATATTGTGTTGGGAGACGGCAATATCCATTACCATAAGCCCATTACCATGAAGCCTCGTGCCGTGTGTAACCTGGAACGATTGAAGGGCAAATTTACCCTGCTGGAAAAAGGCAAAAAGTGCAAGCTGGAGTTGGAAGTGGAAGTACTCGACGATACAACACCAGTGGCCGAGTTTCACGGTATCTACTGGGTACTCCCCCCAACAGAAAAGTAAGCATACTGATTCAGAAACAAAAAACGCCTCGAATGAGGCGTTTTTTAATGCTTGTTTGAAAACAGCTTAGGCGGCCATGGCAGCCTGGAGCTTTTTCATCGCGTTCTTTTCAATTTGACGAACGCGCTCTGCGGATACCTGATACTTGTCAGCCAGGTCCTGTAGCGTTGTTTTGTCGTCAGCTAGCCAACGGGTTTCGATGATGTGCTGGCTACGCTCATCCAACGTTTTAATCGCTGAATATAAACGTTTTGTTGCGTTAGCGTCCCAATCGTCACTGATTACCGTGGTTTCCACGTCAGCTGACTTGTCTTCCAGGTACTGTACCGGTGCAAAACTGCCGCTTTCATCGTCATCGGCTGACAAATCAAATGCCTGGTCCTGCGAACTCATGCGCGCTTCCATCTGGAGCACTTCTTTGGTGCTAACACCCAGCTCGTCTGCTACCGTTTTCACTTCTTCGTGAGTAAACCAGCCCAAACGCTTCTTGGCTTTACGCAGATTGAAGAACAATTTGCGCTGTGCCTTTGTGGTAGCCACTTTCACAATGCGCCAGTTCTTCAGTACGAACTCGTGGATTTCCGCTTTTATCCAGTGTACCGCAAAGGACACCAAGCGAACGCCTACAGAAGGGTCGAACCGCTTAACTGCCTTCATTAATCCGATGTTACCTTCTTGAATCAGGTCAGCCTGAGGAAGGCCATAACCGGAATATGACTTGGCAATATGCACAACAAAACGTAAGTGAGACATAACGAGCTTACGTGCCGCGTCGATATCTTCGTCTTCACGCAAGCGCAGCGCCAGTGCACGCTCTTCTTCAGCAGACAGCATGTCGATTGAACTTACGGCCTGAATGTAGCCTTCAATGCTACCGCTGTGAGGAACGGACAACGCCATTGTTTGCAAATTATTGCTCATATTCACCTCAAAAAATCCTTAGCACACCAATATAACAAAAAAGTTAACTATGTGCGACGCCAAGACGATAACTCACCGACTTCGCAAACCCTGAATATAGGGTCATTAAATATATTATTCAAGACCGTCTTTATGAAAAAAAGTTCCCAAATGTGTCGAGAATTGAATAGCAATTCATCTTGATATAGGTATATTACAAAAAGTGAATAACAAACGATCAACAATAACAAGTTGTTTGCGCTTAACTGCTGTATTTCGAGGTTTGAATGTTTGCGTATGTAGCAAGGCAACCCATCGTCGACACCAATAAACAGCTCTACGCTTATGAACTTCTGTTCAGAGACGGCGAACGTAACTGTTTCCCCAATATATCGCCCGACGAAGCCACCTCCCGCATTTTAACCGAAAGCCACCTTAACGTTGGTATCGATGAAGTAACCGGCGGCGCAATTGCGTTCATCAACTTTCATACCGATACCCTGCTGTTTCGCTTTCCAACCAGCCTAACCCCTGCTGACGTCGTTATCGAAATTACCGAAACGGTAACGGTTAGCGACCAATTAGTCGCCACCTGCAAACAATTTGCAGAACAAGGTTATGCGCTGGCTCTCGACGACTATGATATCGACGAGAAATGGCTACCGTTACTGCCTTATATCAGTATTGTGAAGTTTGACGTTACGACCGTCACCGACGACCAAATCCGCACCTCAGTACCACTGCTGAAAGAAAACGGTATTAAGCTGGTTGCCGAGCGCATAGAAACGGCACAGCAATTTGAGTATTACCGAGGTTTAGGCTTTGATTACTTTCAGGGATACTTCTTTTCCAAGCCGCAAATACTCAAACACCGTCGCTTAAGCTCCAGTGAACTGAGCATGCTGGAGTTGCTAAAAGAGAGTACTAAACCTGAACTCGATATAGAGCTCATAAACCAGATACTCGAACGCGACGTGTCGTTGTCTTATTTATTGCTTCGTTTTATTAATAATCCGACGGTCAACAAGCGCAACGAAATAACCTCACTCAAACACGCGATGACCTTCATGGGTCAGGAGGAAGTGCGTAAATTTATTGCATTGCTGACGCTAGCCAATTTGTCGGGCGACAAACCCGGAGAGCTGCTTACCATGAGCCTGGTTCGCGCCAAGTTTTGCGAGTCTGTCCTGATTGCGCTCAAACAACGTGACGAGAGTAACGCCGGGTTTCTGACCGGCCTCTTGTCTTTGATTGACACGCTCATGCAGCAGGAAATGCGAACCTTAGTGGAGAAACTGCCTTTGCCAGCCGATGCAAAAGCGGCGCTGTGCGGTTCCAGCAACACCCTTAAAGATTGCCTTTACCTTGTGAAAGCCTTCGAACAAGGGCAGTGGCCTGCCGTTAAAACCCTGGGCACCCGTCTAAAGCTCAAACAGGTTGATTTACACCGGTATTACACAGAAGCGCTGCAATGGGCAACAAGCATGTGCGAAAGTACTGCCAATCAGTGATCGTAGCCTGCCAGAGCCGCGTATTTATATGCATTAAGTCTTAACAAAAGATGGACCAAACTTTAACCATCGGGTAAAGTTTACGGTAGGTCGCTTTGCGCAGACCCTGATGTACGATAAGGATAATGCTGATTAATGTTTGCTTTTATAGCTCGCCAACCCATTTTAGATCGGGAAAAGGATGTCTTCGGTTACGAATTGCTTTTTCGTGACGGCAAGTCTGGCGCCTACCCATCTCACGATGCCGATAAAGCGCGTTATATTGCAGAGCATTTTCATACGTTAGGTCTGGACGATATTTGCGGAGAAAAAACCTCCTTTATCAATTTCCAAAGCGAAACGCTGATTTCAGGTTTGCCTACCGCGTTAAACCCGGAAACTGTGGTTATTGAGTTATCTGATTATCCTATGCAGCAAACCGCACTGGTTGATGCCTGCAAACACGTGAAGCAACTCGGATTTAAACTCGCAATCGATGACCCGGGCATGATCAGCGGTCAGCATTCTATTTTCCCGCTTATCGATATTCTGAAAGTCGACGTTACCAAAGCCAATTACAACATTATCGAGAAAAACATCCCTCGGTTCCTGGCTTCGCATATTCAGTTGGTGGCAGAGAACGTAGATAACCATGACGATTTCGTGGTGTGTCGGGATTTAGGGTTCGATTTCTTCCAGGGCTACTTTTTTGCGACCCCTGAAAAGAAGGTGCAGCGTCAGTTACCTGCATCAAAAATGAACCTCGTGGACTTAATGGGCGAGAGCGCGAGTTCACAGTTCAACCTGGATCGCATCAACCAAATCGTAGAACGCGATGCCGCTTTGTCGTTTTTATTGTTGAAGTTCATTAACAACCCAACTGTTAATAAACGTTACAAGATCACCTCACTTCGTCATGCTCTAAATTACATGGGCGAAGTCGAGATTAAGAAGTTCATTGCCCTGCTGTCACTGGCTAACCTGGGTGACGACAAGCCCCTGGAGCTACTACACATGTCGCTGGTGCGCGCGAAGTTTTATGACTTGCTGGCACAAGAGCGCGGACTCAACTCGGATCCCCCCATTGGTTTTCTGATTGGGCTGTTTTCACTGCTGGATGCCTTGTTAGATCAGGAAATGCCTGACGTATTACGCCAGTTACCGTTAACCGATGAAGTGAACGATGCGTTGTTAGGTAAGTCAGCTGAGTTTAACCATTACAGCAAACTGGTTCGCGCCTTTGAGAGCGCGCTGTGGATGAACGTTATTCGTGAGTCACGTGAACTGAATATAGACCAGAAGTATTTACACAGTCTGTACAACCAGGCCATTGTGTGGGGCAACGGCATCCGCCAAACTATTTCGACCTATTTCCCAAAGAAAGTCGTTACCGGATAGTTCCTGTTTCGAGTTCACTGAGCAGCGCCATACTGCGCCTTATGTGAATCGGCACATCCTAGGTTGTCTCTGTGTATTAACATCGGCCTGAATCACCGCCTCCTGCGTAACCCTGAATCGGCTATACCTCCGTGATCTCTGAATTTCGTATTTCCCCGTCATCCCTGAACCACGCACTTTCCCGTCGTCCCTGAACCGCGTACTTCCGCGCCCCCCCTGAACCGCGTACTTCCGCGCCATCCCTGAACCGCGTACTTCC
>NZ_CFIDRX010000083.1:0-6529 GCF_984433645.1 Marisediminitalea sp. | reverse complement strand
CGCGTACTTCCCCGTCATCCCTGAATCGCGTACTTCCCCGTCATCCCTGAATCGCGCAGCGATATCAGGGACCTAAAACCTCAACGGCAACGCCAGGTTCAGGGCCATTGTGCTGAATATACTGCAACAGATCGGGAAACAGGCTAAGAAACGCCGACTCGAAGGTGTCATAATGGCGTTCTACTTCCTCAATACTGCCATGAAAATGGTGTTTGAATCGGATACGACTTGCAGTGCGCTCCAGCACCACATTTAGCTGTGCCATATCATCGTAACTATCCAGCCAACGGTCTGTCACCATACTGTTAACCATTCGCTGCATGGTAGCGGGCATGTCAGGCAGATTAGCCGACAGATTTGAATAGGCATGCTCAGTAAACTGCGACACGGGTGTGGCCAAAAAACGCTGCCAGTGCACCAACAGGAAGTGGTCAAAGCAAATATCCAGCAAGATACCGGCAAAGCGCCTGCGCTGTGTGCTGACCTGTTGCTTCGCAGCAATGACTGCAGGGTGGCTATCAGTAAACTTATCGACCAGCAGGTGATTAGTCACCCCTGCCTGTACGGATTCAGAAAAGGCCGTCACTTTTACGCCACGGCGGAAATCGCCTAACAGATTGCCAAAATACGAGTCGGCATGCGGTTGCGACAAAACCAAGTGAGCCAGATAGTTCACCTGGCTGCCCCTGCACGCAGGCCGGGTACAACCACAAGGTTATTTCGGTTCAATTTCTCGCACATGTCGTTGTACAGATATCAGTGAACCCACCAAGCCCAGCAACACAGACAATCCCAGCATGGTAAACAACGCCGTCCCGGTTAGCCCGGTGATTCGGAAGCTTTTGTCGTATAGCGCAGCAAATGCCTGAATACTGCTGTCCATCCACCACAAAATCAGGATAACGGCCATCCAGGCAATGACCCCTCCGAGCAGACCGTACCAAAACCCCGTGTACAGAAACGGGCGGTGAATAAAGCTGTCAGTCGCACCAACCAGCTTCATTACCAGAATTTCATCGCGTTTATTTAAAATGTTCAGCCGGATGGTATTGCCAACTATGAGAATGACGGCAATAAACAGCAGCACACCGATAATTGTAACCAGTTCCGTGGCAATATTCAGGAACCGATACAGGCGCTCCAGCCATTCTATATCCAGCTTGCCAATATCCACTTCGCGCTGCTGTTGTAACTTTTCCAGTAACAATCGCGCCGAGGTAGGGGCGACATGTTTTTCATTCGGCGTGACCAGAACCACATCTGGTAATGGGTTTGACTCAAGATACTTAACTGCATCGCCCAGGCCAGACAACTGCTGAAACTCAGCTAATGCATCGTCGGCGGGAATATACACCACGCGATCAATTTCAGACCAGGTCTGCAGCCGCGTAAGCAGTTGCTGAGCACTGCCCGCGGAAGTGCCGGGCTTCAGAAACAAAGAAATCTCGGCAGCCTGTTCCCAGCCAGCACTGATTTTTTCAGTATTTTTAACCAGGATATACAACGTACTCGGTAACGTAATACTTAACCCCAATACGCCAATGGTCATTAGTGAGGCCGCCGGCTGACGCCACAACTCACCTAAGCTCCCCAGTGCCTGTCTGACGTGATTAACGAAGAACATGACTATACGTTGCAGGATATTGATCTTACGCTCGCTAGCGCCCTGGCTACGGCCTTTAAACAAGATACTCATAGCAAGTCCTCATCTTCGGTTAGGCCGTCGGTTATCATTTTGCCGTTTTTCAAGGTGAGCGTGCGATACTTCATTCGGGCGATAAGCCCCAAATCATGGGTTGCGATGAGTACAGATACACCGGCCTGATTGAAATCTTCGAACAACCGCACAATTTCCATCGACAGTTTGGGATCCAGGTTTCCGGTAGGCTCATCAGCCAGTAACAGCGGCGGCTTGTTCACCACTGCCCGGGCAATACCAACACGCTGTTGCTCACCACCAGACAGAGTAATGGGCAAATTACGCGCTTTGCTGCGAAGCCCCACCATTTCAAGCGCGGCATCGACACGCTTGCTGATTTCTTTGTGGGAGTAGCCTTCAATCACCAGTGGCAGTGCGACATTGTCGAATACAGTTTTTTCCATCAACAACTGGTGGCTCTGGAAAATCATCCCGATATCCCGTCGGATGTAGGCGATTTGACGGCGTTTAATCACGTTCAGGTCATGGCCATTGATGAGCACTCGCCCTACGGTGGGACGCTCCATAATGCTAATCAGTTTGAGCAGCGTACTTTTACCGGCACCAGAGTGGCCGGTTAAGAAGGCCATTTCGCCCTGTGCTATGTGAAAGTCCACTTTTGACAAGGCCCGTTGTCCACCGGGATACGTTTTGCTTACCTGCTCAAATCTGATCATCGTTGATCCTGACTGCTGATTATTGTTGTTATTATGCCTCGCGCTTATTCGCCTTTTTCTGCCTCGGCAAATAACGCCTCGATGAATTCATCGCCATTGAAACTGCGCAAATCGTCAATGCCTTCACCTACCCCAATGTAACGAATAGGAATACCAAACTGATCGGCGATAGCAAAAATAACACCGCCTTTGGCGGTCCCATCCAACTTGGTTAAGGTAATGCCGCTAAGCCCAACTGCCTGATTAAACAGTTTGGCCTGACTGACTGCATTCTGACCGGTACCGGCATCCAGTGTCAGCATAACTTCATGGGGCGCAGACGGGTTAATTTTCTTCATAACCCGTACCACTTTTTTCAATTCTTCCATTAAGTTATCTTTGTTTTGCAAACGTCCGGCAGTATCGGCAATTAATATATCAATACCGCGAGCTTTCGCCGATTGCAAGGCATCAAATAGCACAGACGCACTGTCTGACCCTGTTGGCTGTGCAATCACCGGAATATTGTTGCGCTCTCCCCAGACCTGGAGCTGTTCTACAGCCGCAGCTCGGAAGGTATCACCGGCGGCCAGCATGACCTTCTTTCCATCCTGCTGAAACTGCTTGGCCAGTTTACCAATCGTGGTTGTTTTACCTACGCCGTTAACACCTACCATTAAAATAACAAAAGGTCCTTCGCTGCTATCGTGCTGTGCAATCACTTCCGGGAGCGGTTTGTCGACATTCTGTAGCATTTGCTTTAGCTGCCCTTTCAGCAGCTCATACAGCGCATCGCCGTCTTTTAACTGAGACAATTTCGCTTGCTCGGTCAGTTGCTTGATGATTTTACCTGTTGTGTCCATGCCCACATCGGCTACCAGCAATTGGGTTTCCAATTCCTCGTACAGGTCTTCGTCTATGGTTTTACCTTTAAACAGGCTGACGATGCCGCTACCCAGATTAGCCTTGGTTCGAGACAGGCTGGCTTTCAGGCGTCCAAAGAACGACTTTTTCTCTTCTACCGGCTTTTCGGAAGCTGGTGCTGGAGTTGCTACAGGCTCAGGCACTGTTGCAGGCGCCTGAGTAGGTTCTTCAACAAGCTCAACGTCAGGCACATCGTTGTTTTCTGCAACTTCGGGTTCCGGGGCTAACTCAACAACCGCAGGCTCCACCGGCGCGTCAGCGTCTGGTGTGATATCGGCAGGTACGTCTGCTGGCTCGGTTGCGGGCACGTCGTTCTGTGGTTTTTCTTCGGGCTTTTTCTTGTTCAACCAGCCAAAAAGTTTAGACATAGTTTTGACAAATCCTTACTGAGAATCCGCTTTGTGCGGTAAACTGGATACAAATAGAATCAATATCGGCGAATAATAGCATTCTCTGGCACAATGAATCGAGTAGCAAAAAAATCTCAACGCCAATCGGGGCGTAGCGGTAGTGTAAGAATAATCAGCGGACAATGGCGAGGACGGCGTTTACCCGTGCTCGACGCAGAGGGTTTGAGGCCGAGCACCGACCGTACCCGCGAGACCCTGTTTAACTGGTTAATGACCGACGTCCAGGACGCAAAAGTGCTGGATGTGTTCGCCGGATCCGGGGTTTTGGGGCTCGAGTCGTTATCGCGCTATGCCAGTGACGCCACGTTTATTGAAAAAAATAGCCAGGCCGTGGCCCAGCTAAAGAAAAACCTAACCCTGCTGAAAGCCCAGGCAGCCGTTCATCAGGGCGATGCGCTGCAGGTTTTAGCGGGACTTTCACAGCCCTATGACCTTATTTTCATCGACCCGCCGTTTCAGCACGACCTGGTTAACCCGACACTGAATGCGCTGCAACAGCACGGGTTAATTGCTGAGCATGCCAAAATCTATGTCGAGCAAGAAACCAATGCCCCGCAGTTGGTTTTACCTGAAGGATTAAGCGTGTTGAAACAAAAACACACCGGTCAGTTGAGCTATTATCTGCTCACCGCCTGACGCCAGCCGGTGCGTGCCACTGTGCATTAATCCCGAGCGATACCGATATTGCTAATCCCTTCACTGGCAGCAATGTCTTTTAGCAGTTTAAGCTTTTCCAACCAGGGTTTGTCGCTTTGCACGGTATCGAGCAGCTCTTGCTGAATCGCTATCTCAAACTCCATCAAGGGGTGTGATTTTACTGTCTCGTCGGTGGCTTCGTCTGTAGCCAGCAAGTAAGCTTCTACACTGCCCTGTGACAGTTTACTCACTACAACCGCGCCTTGCGGATCGTCTTTGAGTATCAGATTGATGGTTGCCGACATCGCAATAGCAGCATCAATCGCCGGGTACACACCATAGGTGTCAAAATCACTGGTATCTGGCGTGGCTTCCTCCACTTTTTCCAGCTGAGTTGCAAAGTTAACTTTGCTTTTTGGATTCCCCAGCACTTCCCACATCAGACTCAGGCAATGTGTCAGCACCGACGGATCACCATACTCAGTGACTTCACAAAACAACTGATAATTTGGCACCATTCTATCCAGCAACGCGACGCTAAATGCGATGGCGTTACGCCCCTCTAGCGCGCGCACCTGTGCAAAGGTGGACAGTTTCTTTTTCAAAATACGTCTCCTGGGTTAGCTTACATGCGAAAAGTAAGTACCCACTCCGTTTAAAAACATTTGTATCGCAATCATCACCAGAATCATGCCCATCAGGCGCTCCATCGCGGCCAACCCTCGCTCGCCTAATATCCGATGAAATACGCCGGAGAAAAGTAAAATAGCAGCACTGACAATCCAGGCAGCACCCAACGCCAACGCCCAATCCCCCATTCGGTCAGGGCTTTGGTTTGACAACAATATAAGTGCAGCCAACGTGGAAGGACCGGCAATCAACGGGATTGCCAGCGGTACAATATAAGGCTCTTCTCCCGCCGCCAGGCCTATCGGGCTCGCGCCTTTTACCGGAAAAATCATCTTCAGCGCTATCAAAAACAATATAATCCCACCGGCAATACTTACCGTTTCCTGCTTCACATTTAAGAAATCCAGCACGGCTTGACCGCTGAACAGAAAGACATACAGGATGACCAGCGCAAACAGCAGTTCCCGGACCAGAATGAACCGGCGTCGTTTGGGCTCGATCATTTTTAACACCGACATAAAAATCGGCAGGTTGCCCAGTGGGTCCATAATCAAAAACAGCATCACCGCTGCAGACCAGGTATCCATTTATATCCTCTTTATGGAAAACTCTTCGTAATCAACCGGTAGTGTTTGCGCTAAATATAGCAATGCGCCTGGAAGATTGCCTTTGTTTTGTAACGCATTAATGATTAACTTTTTATTCACAAATGTACATTTATGCGCTTTACTTTACCTACCCTAAACGAGACAGGTATCAAAAATGAGTTTAATGACAGTCCAGGAAGTAGCGGACTTCCTAAATGTGCAAGAAATTCGCGTTGAACGCTTACAGCGCGAGAGTTTACTGGTTGCCAAAGACAAAGACCAAAACGGGAATCCTCTGTTCGACCGCAGTGACGTCGAAAAATATAAAACACTGGCAGAGCGATTGGGCGGCATTTAACCCCCCCATCGCCATGCATTCTTATTCTTTGCACCGGTTTGCTACAAGGCGAACCGGTGCTGTCTTTGTCAGCCTTCGGCGCGTAGAAATGCCGCCAGAGTTTTAATTCCGGCCCCGGTACCGCCAGCAGGCATTTCCGCATTTGCACTTCCATGATATGCCGCCGCCAGATCCAGATGCAACCAACCCTGTTCATTGCCAGTCACAAAGCGCGATAAAAACCCAGCAGCATTCGATGCACCACCAGCGCCGCCGCCTTTTTGTGCCCGTGAATTTGCCGTATCGGCAAATGACGAAGGACAACGATCCTGATGCCAAGGTTCTAAAGGTAACGGCCAGAAGCGCTCTTGCTCGGACTCCGCTACTTTTAAGAGTGATTGAGACAAAGAAGGATTAAGACTGAATACTGCGTGGTAATCATAACCCAGCGCAACCGTCGCCGCGCCAGTTAACGTAGCGGCATCAACGATATACTTAGCCTGAGACTCGACAGCGGCAATCAAGCCATCTGCCAGCACCAGACGGCCTTCTGCGTCGGTATTCACTATTTCAACCGTGGTGCCGTTTTTATACGTCAGAATATCACCTAATTTATAGGCATGACCGCTCACCAGGTTTTCCGCGCAACA
>NZ_CFIDRX010000082.1:0-18650 GCF_984433645.1 Marisediminitalea sp. | reverse complement strand
CACATATTGCATTTACGTCTTTTCAGGACTGCTCGTGGAACAGCACTCGGTATCGGATAACCGTTTTTCTCGCCTTCAATTACTTATACAACGCCTTGGCCCGGGTATTCTCATGGCCACAGCGGCTATAGGCGGCAGCCATCTCGTGGCTTCCACTCAGGCTGGAGCAAAATTTGGCTGGCAACTAGCGCTGCTTATTCTGGCCGTTAACCTGTTTAAATACCCGTTTTTTCGGGCGGGTGTGAGTTACACCATTTCCACACAACAAACACTACAGACCGGCTATGCGGAAATGGGTAAGCCTTATCTGCTCACCAGTTTTGTATTAAATGGCTTGGTTTCCTTTGTGAACGCTGCCGCGCTATTGTTGTTTTCTGCCAGCTTATTTAGTTTATTCATTCCTTTTAGCCTGCCCTTACCGGTAATAGCTGGCGGGTTACTGGCGGTTATGTTGCTGGTGTTGATTGCAGGTCACTATCACCTGCTCAATCAGGTGGCCAAGTTCATTATGATTGCGTTGGTTATTGCCACAGTGAGCGCGACGCTCATAGCCTGGCAACAGGGCCCGGTTGCGCCGGCAGACTTTGAGTCACCTTCGCCGTGGAATTTAGCTGCCATCGGCTTTTTAGTGGTCACCATGGGCTGGATGCCCGCGCCAATCGAAATATCGGGTATTACGTCACTGTGGTTAAAACAACAGTGCCGCGAGCAAACCGTTACGCCCTCGTCCGCTTTGTTTGATTTTAACCTGGGCTATATTGTTACCCTGCTTCTGGCTCTGGTTTTTCTGGCTTTAGGCGCATTGGTGTTGCATGGCAGCGGTGAACCGTTGGCCAGCGGCGGTATTGGTTTTTCTCAACAATTGGTAAGTTTATATGCCTCAACCATTGGTGAATGGGCGCGCTACCTGATCGCCATTGTCGCCTTCCTGTGTATTTTTGGCTCCGCCATTACCGTTTACGATGGCTATTCCCGTGCACTTGCGGAATGTCACAGCTTGCTTAAAGGCAAGTCAGATATCCCGGAAAACATCTATGTGGGCTGGTTGATCTGGGTATCGGTAATGAGTTTCGCTATTGTGGTGTTCTTCAAGTCTGCCCTGCTCACCATGCTGGGATTCGCCATGACACTGGCATTTGTTACCACGCCTATGTTTGCGTGGCTGAATTATCGGTTGGTACAGAGAGCAAACCTGTCACCGGAACTAAGCGGTGGCAAGGCATTATTGTGGTTAAGTCGGGCTGGTCTTGTTTATCTGTTTGGCTTTTTAGCCGTCTTTATTGTTTGGAAATGGATGCTGTAATCTTATGAGTGTATTTCGCCGTGTTGTTGTCTTCGCTTCGCTTTTAATCTCTGCGTTTGTGCAGGCCGACAACTTTAAGCAAGTCGCCATTCCTGCCGCACCTGCTACCCAAGCCCCCGTAATGATTCAGGGCCCCATGCCAATTGAAGCCGAACATTTTGCCGGCCTGCTGGATAATGTACGCAAAGAACAATCAGGCCATGCCACCTTTTACTTAGGTACGTTAAACGGCTATCCCATTGTGGTCGCGCAAACTGGCAAAGGGTTGGAAAACACCGCAGCTGCTACGGCGATTGGGATAGAGCGTTACCGACCTCGTGCGATCATCAATCAGGGCACCTCGGGGGGCCATGATCCGAGCCTGAAGGTGGGCGATATCGTAATAGGCAAACGCTCAGTGAACGCCAGTAACTTCAAAACGCCGTTTCGTGCTAAAGGCGAAGGTTCAGCCCCACTTGAATGGTTGCCCATGGACTTACTGGCATCGTCAGGCAGCGCGGGTGAAGGCGACTCAGCGAAAGACGCAGAGCGCATTCGCTATTACCTGGGGTCACCTGAACTCATTGCCGCTGCGCATGCTGTTAAACACGCATATGAACGTGGCAAAGTGGTTGAAGGCACGATTGCCAGCGGTAATTTTTGGAACAATGAACTGGATCGCATCGCCTGGCTACACAACCAATTTGGCACCAGTACCGAGGAAATGGAAACCGCGGCTGCCGCCCAGATAGCGGAAGCTTACGGTGTACCTTTTGTCGGCATTCGGGTGCTTTCCAATAACCTGACCAATGGCGGGCATTACGACCCCACTACCGCTACAGATTGTCAGGCCTTTGTGCAGGCAATGTTGCTGCATTACCTGGCTGCGGAAAAATAATTTAAAAAAGTTCACCCCTTCTCGCCGACTCCGTCGTTGTATGTGTGAAGAGGCGCAGAAACAGGTGATTTAACATGGCCGTTTCATGCGCTGCTTCGCATTAATAATAAGGAGCTTCGCATGCAAACAAACATCGCTACGCCAACACCTCACGCATTACCCGCCAATTCTCTTGTTGTCCCTGGGAGCGTCAAAACGCTTACTCATATAGCACTAGCTGGCGCGGTGACATTTGGTTTATTCGTAATGATGGCCAAACTCATTGAGCAAAACGCGGAAGTGCCCGTGCCAACAGAAACGCCGGTACTAGCGAACATTGTGTTGGATGTGGAAGAAACCAAAACCCAGGTACGCCCCAAGATAAAGCCCATGCCTGAACCGGTAAAAGCACCGGAAACCAAGCCTACCATACCGCCTCAGGATCCCGGCCCGACGAATACGGACTTCAATGTCGATCCGGTAACGGTAAATACGGAAGTCACGATAAATACCACAATGGGTAATGGTACGCAGGATATGATGGCCCGCCCTATTGTGCGCGTTGACCCCAGCTACCCACCCGATGCCGCGCGTGATGGTGTAGAAGGTTGGGTAAAGCTGGCTTTCGACCTGACACCGCAAGGTACGGTAGCCAATATCAGCATTCTGGATGCTGAACCCAAACGGGTCTTTGATCGCGAAGCACGCCGCGCACTGGCAAAATGGAAATACCAGCCTCGGGTAGAAAAAGGTGTACCCATGGCACAAACTGGGTTACAAGTGATACTGACGTTCGCGTTAGAGCAGTAAGGACAGTGCCAATGGGAATAGCCAGACTGGGATTTCTGACTTCAATAAAAAACAGGCTAACCGCTGCCGGCCAGGAAACCGCGCCCACATTGGCGCAATCCTCTCCTGCCGCCAGCAGCTGGGATTCGCTTTTACAGCGCTATCAAACCACCGGCGATAACCGCGCGCTGGAAGCGCTGTACGACGAACATGCCAACCGCCTTTACTATTATCTATTGGTGATGAGCGACCCCAACACTGCCGCCGATGTCACGCAAAAAGTGTGGCTCAAACTGGTAGAGTCGCCGAATCTGTACAAAGCACAGGGGCAGTTCCAGGCGTGGCTATTTACGGTTGGCCATCGCATGCTCATCGATGAAATACGCAGAGACAAACGCTGGACCTACGATGATGATGTCGAGTCGCTGCCCGATGAACATCAGGAACTCCGTCACTGCGACGATTTTCATCAGGCGTTGAAGCAACTCCCTTTCGCCCAGCGCGAAGCCTTTTCACTGCAGCAGGAGGACTTTAGCCTGCAGGACATCGCAACTATCTGTAATGTACCGGTTGAGACCGTCAAAACACGACTGCGCTACGCCCGGGATAACCTGCGGAAACTGTGGAAGCCATCAGCATGAACGACAACGAATTTAAACAAGCTTACGAACAAAGTAAGCAGCAATATCCGGCGCCGGGACGCATTAAACGGCAGGTGATTAATCAGGCAAAACAGCCATTCTCCTGGCAGAACTACCTGCCGGGTAAAGAGTGGATGGCATTGTGCGGCGCACTGTGTTGTTTGGTCGTGATCTACGCAATGAACACATTTACTCAACAGTCACCAGTTGCGCATTCAGACGCACTTGAGGTTGCTGTTGCTTATCACGGCTACGAAGATGAATTACCTGACACCAGCCAGTATCAACAACAACTCACTGTGTATAACAAAGCCTATAAAGACAAACTGGCTACGTTAACCGCGTTCCACTCGAAGCACGCTATGCTGGCCAAACATGAAGGCAATTGGTTATTCACCGACTGCAACAATCAAAAAATTACGGTGTCGCCACAGCTCATGCAGGATTTAATGCTGCACAAACGGGCTGACGCCGAATTGATGGCGGGTAACTTTGTAGAACTGGTCTTTGACGATCAAGGGCGCTTGATTCAAATTACACAAAGTCGGAAGCACTTATGTTAATCAGAAAGCTATGTATTTCACTCAGCGTTGTCATTTTGGCCAGCCAGTCTGCTTTCGCAACTACCTGGGGAGAAGCCGAGGTCGCAGACCCCATATTTACAGGCGAAACCTGCCAGGTTTCCGAGCCGGCGAGTTACGGAAGCTATATTTATCACTGGCCAAGTAAATACGATCAGGTATTTTGGCCTTACACCGACCAGCACGGAATTTGGGTATGTGAAGCGTCTGGTTTTGTCGGTTTAATCGGTGACTTTACACTTTCCGAACAGGAAAAAGCCGCCATCACTCATTACCTTTCAGCCCACACTCCCGACAATACGACCATCGTAGGAAAGCTGGAAACGCTTGAAGCCCTGACTGCATTACGCGATTTAGATGGGGATGAGCGCAACCATATGAAACGATTACTGGCCCGTTGGTACGAAGACCTGGGTGACCCTGTGAAAGCCAATAAATACCGACAAGCAGCGCTCTCTGAAATCGCTCTTTTCCTGGCAAATAATGCAGCCGGTGAAGTTGATGAATACCATCGTTTACAATACCTCTATGTGGCCACGGCTTACAGTTATCACTTAGGCAGGACGGATGATGGCAATACTTACAAGCAGGCTTTTGAACAGTTATCGCTGAACTTAAAAGATCCGGATAACCTTGGCTTTGCCGACTATCTGACAGCCCTCCTTGAAGATATTCGCACTATTCCTCCCGGCGGTGCGCTTTCTCTTCCCGTGGATCAATAATCCCCGTCATGACGTTGTCTCCCTCACATATTGGTATTGTTTGCGGCGCGCTCTATGGCCTGTTATTCAGGGTTGTATGGGAACTGGATAAGCTCAGTCATCTGAACGGTTTGGTGACAGCGTCGTTTTTATTCCTGGTGCCTTTTGCGATTGGCTACATCCGCATCTATTATGAACTAAAGCAATGCCAGACCATCTCGGCGTCCAGAGCGAGTACATTGGCGTGGCAGCCTGTTTTTGTTTGTATGCTGGTATCCGTTATTACGCTGTTAGAGGGCAGTATTTGCGTCGTTCTTGCTTCACCCGCTTTTCTGTTTTTTGCCAGTATGGGCGGCCTGGCCGCGCGCTGGATCCGACTTCGTCAGGCTACGAAATCAGACAAACCTTTACTGTGTACCATATTACTCCCCGTACTGTGTACTCCTATTGAATTAACGACCCTTTCATCAACCTATCAATACACGGTTAGCGACAGTGTGATTATACAAGCCACACCAGATCAGGTTTGGCAGGAATTAGGAAACGTCAGCGACATTAGCAAAGATGAGCTTCCATTGTCATTCGGGCAACTTATCGGTATTCCCCGACCATTACGTGCGTCTATGAGCGCGCTTGAGAACAATGCAGTCAGAACCAGTGAATGGGGAAAAGGCGTAGTGTTCCAGGAAATCATTACTGCCTGGGAGCCAGCCGAGCGAATGGCCTATCGCTTTGACATTAATCCCGAGCAAATCCCGGATACGGCATTGGATAAACATGTAAAAATGGGCGGCGAATTCTTTTCGCCTTTGTACGGTAGTTATCACCTGCAACTGACACCGGAAGGCTATACCCTGCTTACCCTCAGTACAACGTTAACCGATAACACCAACCTGGGTGGGTACTCGCGGTTTTGGGGACGTGTCATTTTCCATGACTTTCACTACATGTTGTTACGGCTCATGAAGCACCGGGCAGAACAACATACTGTAAAATCAAAATCTCACGGAAGCGCTTCGTGACCTGCTGCCAGTACACTGACATGCTGCGTTATACAACTTCACAAAACCAACATAGCACAACAAATACAATTTTAACAAAATATAAACAAACCATTGTTTTTACAACTATTTTCAAATGAAAAACGTGACAGTGATTTGTCGCAAAATTTCGTTTATCTGCAGTAAAAAATGCCGGCTTCCCGCAGTTTAACCCGCTAATTCTCCGCTCTGGCTCATTCCCACCCCATGATAGTCAATGACTATCACTAAGTGAGATTTTAAACTATATCGTTATCACCGAATATGACTATCAGACATTTTATTTTCTTCTATAACCGGAGCTTTCCCCATGGATCATGTTATATCTGGTGTCGCTAAATTTCAGCGTGATGTTTTCCCCGAGCAGCAAGATACGTTTAAAAAACTGGCCAATGGCCAGAGCCCTGAAGTTCTCTTTATCACCTGCGCAGATTCGCGCATCGATCCAAACCTGGTAACACAAACTGCCCCAGGCGAATTATTCATCTGCCGAAATGCAGGTAACATTGTTCCGCCACACAGCAACCAGACTGGCGGCATGACTGCATCTATCGAATTTGCTGTGGCTGCACTTGGCGTGAAACACATCGTTATTTGCGGTCATACCGACTGTGGTGCTATGAAAGGGGCGATTACCCCTGACAAACTGGACAGCTTGCCTCACGTAAAAGAGTGGTTGGGTCATTGCCGTTGTGCCACCGAAGTCGTTAAAGAAGTCCACGGCGAAGTAACAATGGATCATCTGGACGACGTCACCAAAGAAAATGTGTTACAGCAATTACAGCACATTAAAACGCATCCTGCTGTGGCGGCAAAACTGGCAACCGGCGCAGTTCAGCTGCACGGCTGGGTTTACAACATTGAGCACGGCACGATCGCTTGCTGGAACCCGCAAACTAAAGCGTTTGAAGAAATGGAACAGGCTTACGCCGAATCCAGGCTGACAGCCTCACTTTAAGGAATCAATGATGAAAATGGACCTCTCATTTAAACATATTAAGCAGGATCTTCCTGCCAGTATTGTCGTGTTCTTCGTGGCTCTGCCACTCTGTTTAGGTATTGCGCTAGCATCTGGTGCACCACTTTTCTCGGGCATCATCGCCGGTATCGTGGGCGGTATTGTCGTTGGTATGGCCAGTGGCTCTCGACTGGGTGTGAGCGGCCCGGCAGCAGGTTTGGCTGTAATTGTCTTCGATGCTATTGCTACGCTTGGTAGTTGGGAGCTATTTCTCTGTGCGGTTGTACTCGCGGGGGTATTTCAAATTGCGCTTGGCTATTTACGCGCCGGGTTCGTTGCCTACTTTTTCCCAACGTCGGTCATTACTGGCATGTTGACGGGGATCGGTTTACTGATCATTCTGAAACAGCTGCCGTACTTACTGGGCTGGCACGCCGACTTTCTGGGCGAGCAAGCGTTCCAACAATTCAATGGGGAAAACACGTTTTCAGCCATTACTCATGCCATCTCTCAGATTTCGTTACCTGCCCTGTTGATTTCAGCGTTCTCGCTGGCGTTGCTAGTGGTGTGGGACAAATACCTGACGCCCAAGCACAAGATTTTCCAGCTTATTCAAGGCCCCATTGTGGTTGTATTGCTGGGTATCGTCTTTACCGTCATTCTTAATCAGGCCAGTGCGCCATTGAGCGTGGACCAGTTGGTATCTCTGCCGGTAATCAGCAGTTTTACTGACTTAACGAACGAGATGGCATTTCCTGCCTTCGATCAAATGTTTAGTCTTGATGTACTGACGGTTGCTGCGGTGATGGCCATTGTCGCCAGTATCGAAACCCTGTTGAGCGTAGAAGCTACTGACAAACTTGACCCTCAGCGCAATACCACACCAACCAATCGTGAATTGAAAGCTCAGGGGCTGGGTAACATTTTCTCTGGTTTACTTGGTGGTTTACCGGTAACACAGGTAATTGTTCGCAGTTCAGCCAACATCGCGTTTGGTGCCAGATCGAAACTGAGTGCCATCATGCACGGCTTTTTCCTGCTGATTGCGGTGGTGGCCATTGGCGGACTTCTCAACCTGATCCCACTGGCATCGCTGGCGGCGGTGTTGATTATAGTGGGCTACAAGCTGGCTAAACCGGCTACCTTTTCCGTGATGTACCGCGCGGGCTGGGAGCAGTTTTTACCCTTTATGGCTACGATCATTGTGATGCTGGTTACCGATTTGTTGTCAGGCGTGATTGCCGGATTAGCCGTGAGCGTATTTTTTACCCTCAAGCACAGCTACAAGAACTCGTTCCACTTTCGCGATACCGTAGAAAATCAGAACGATTTGGAAACCCATCACATTGTGCTGGCAGAGGAAGTCTCGTTCTTTAACAAGCCCAGTATTTTGAAGAAACTGAATTCTCTGCCTGAAAACTCAAAAGTCATCCTGGATTTTACTAACTCAAAATCCGTTGCCTTCGACGTAATAGAGTTGGTGAAGGACTTCAGTGCAAAAGCCCATCATCGCAATATTTCTGTAGAAACGGTGGCGTTGAAACACTAACCACAGTTGACCGGGGCAGTTCGCTGCTCCGGTGCAACACTCCCTTCCCAATGCCTACCCACTATTCGCTGTTTAAAAAAATACCCACTGTCCCCATAGTGTTCATTCAACTGACATCACTATTTGGACAAGGACATCCTCATGCAACTCGCTCAACTCAATATAGCCAAAGCTCGCTATTCATTAGACGCCCCTGAAATTAGCGATTTTGTCGATAATCTGGACAAAGTTAACGCTATTGCTGAGTCTTGCGATGGATTTGTATGGCGTTTGAAAGACGAGGCCGGCAATGCAACCAATATCAAAGTGTTTGACGACCCCGACTTATTGATAAACATGTCAGTGTGGACCTCGCCTCAAGCGTTAAAAGACTTTATGTTCAAAACCCTGCACCGGGACTTTATGCGCAGAAAAAATGAATGGTTCTACCCGCCTGAACAGAATACCTACGTATTGTGGTGGATAGAAGATGGGCATATTCCAACCATTGATGAAGCCATCGAACGACTCACCCTGTTGCGGGAACAAGGTGAATCCCCCGAGGCTTTTTCATTTAAATCGTCTTTCCCGGCGCCGCGCTGAATAGCGAAAAGTGCCTCTGTTCAGCAATTGGGGCCTGTTAATTGACTATCAGAACATTACCACGGCTTCCGGATCGGTATTGTAGGTAGTGCCATCCTGCATAGTGAGTTTAAACATGTACCAGTATTGTGTACCTTCAACCAGCCCCTGATTATCCATAAACACGCCGCTGGTAGGTGCCCCGGGGCTAATTCGGGTTCGTCCGCCAAGCTGCTCGCTGGTGTTACGATAAATTTGCACACTGCGGATCGGTTGGGCGAAACCCTCAAGAGACCAACTGATTTGAATGCCTCCTTCAACCTTTTGACTCACCAGATTGGTTTGTGGAACCGCATTTGTTTGTGAATAGGTGATCGCCGCTTCTGGCTCTGTATTGAAGGTACTGCCATCCTGCATGGTTAATTTGAACATGTACCAATAGGTAGTGCCTGCAACCAGTCCCTGTGAATCTGTCAGGCTACCGGCAACCGGTGCGCTGGGACTGATTCGGGTTCGTCCGCCTAATTGGTTTCGGGTGTTGCGGTACACCTGCACACCGCGAATAGGTTGTGGGAAGTCTTCCAAAGACCAGCTTATCTGAATGCCACCCTGTACTTCCTCACTGGTGAGGTGTGTCTTGGGTACTAAAAAGCGTTCGGCGAAAATCGGGCCTTCTTCTATTACCGTACCATCGCGTGTAATGAATGACAGCCAGTAATAGTATTGTTCTCCCCCCAGACTCGATGCATCCTGCCAGGCAGTATCAGTTGCAGCCAGCGTTGCCACAGTTTGACGTGATAATGTGCCAGGATCGGCGTCAGGGTCCGTGATCGTGGCTCTGTCAATGTCGATACTGACAATATCAATTGACCGGGTAAACCAGGCTAATTGTACCGGACCATCCGTGCTGTTTTGGTAAGTGTCAACAACGGGAATCAGGCTGGTTGTAAGTGAGGCATAGGTGGGCTCGAGCTTAACGACCTCAAACTGACGAAGCAGTTGCATTTCAGCCCAGTATAAATAGGTGACATCGGGTGCAACATCGGTGTCTACAAACACAGAATCGTTTCGGTTTAACGTTGCGACCCACTGTTTATTTTCAGGATCGTCAGCAGTACTGCGGTAAATATCCGTCGATTTTACTTTATCACCCGACTGATACAGGTTAACCACAATGTGTTGCTCAAAACCGTTAGCCGATGCCTTAGCAAACGGTGCGACGGCTGTTTCTGACACAGTAAACGCAGGGGTGTCGGTCATATCGGTCCCCAGGTAAAAACTGGGGTGCGGCGGTTGATTGTAACCGACGTTTTGCCAAGCAATCGCAACGCGATACTGGGGATCATGCATTAGCGTTGGGAAGCGATATTGCGTCGGGTGTGTCGTTGAAAAAATACGAAGTTCACTGCTGTCTGCTGTGGCCCAAATAACTTCTTCGCGCCAGTCTCCCAGAATATCAGCAGACAGCCCAGGCGTTGCCTTGGTACCATTGTTCGACACCACACCATAATCTGCCCCTTCCAGTAATGGCGTTGTACCAGCACTCTCCGGCAACCATTTTGAAATCGTCGTTTTATCCAGCAACTCCCGGCTTAGATCGCCATCCCACCAGGTGACAAAGTTTACTGGTGCAGGGCGTGAAGTACTAATTAATGTGCCATCTGCTGCAACCAGTCCGCCGCGCGTCGCCCAGTTTTCGTTACCGACATAGTTGGGGTCGATATCTGCACTTACTCCTCGGCCAACATCAGCCTGATTACTGGGGCGATGCCACAGTATTTCGCCGGTTGCGGCATCGTGTAATTCCACACCATACTCAACGCCATTTTTTGTATAAGCCGAGGGGGACTCGTGCACCATGTAGATTTCCATGCCCGGGCGGTTAGGGTCGATGTCGGTCATGTGTTGTGCATCACCGTGCCCCAACTCGGTGGAATACAATAAGTGCCCGTCATCGTCAATGGTGGCAGCGCCGTAGGCGATCTCGTCCTTGCCGTCGTTATCCACATCGCCAACGGTAACGCTGTGAGCGCCTTGTCCGTATGCCAGTGCATCGGCACCACCATTGTCTGTATCAAATACCCAGCGACGTTGAAGTTCACCGGCCTCCCAGTCATACGCTGCAATGACTGCCCGGGTATAATAACCACGCGCCATAAATAGACTCGGTTTGCTACCATCCAGATAAGCCACCCCGGCCAAAAAACGATCAACACGGTTGCCGTACCCGTCTCCCCAGCTATTCACATCGCCGCGTGCGGGCTCATAATCAATAGTATCCAGCGCTTTACCTGTGAGGCCATCGAACATGGTAAGGTATTCCGGACCCGATAAAATATATCCGGCATCATTACGGTAGTCCGCAGTAGCATCACCAATAATCTGACCCTCACCGTCGACGCTACCATCTGCCGTTTTCATTGCAAGCTCGGCACGGCCGTCACCATCAAAGTCATAAGCAATAAATTGTGTGTAATGTGCGCCTGATCGAATATTTGGCCCAAGGTCGATTCGCCACAGCTGTTCGCCCTCAAGGGTATATGCATCAATCAATGTTGGCCCCGTATCCCCGGCCTGTGAGTTGTCTTTGGCATTGCTGGGATACCACTTCACCAGAATTTCATACTGACCGTCGCCGTCCAAATCGGCCACAGAGGTGTCATTTGCAGAGTAACTGTAAGTTTGACCCTTTATCCAGCCATCTTCAGGCTTTACCAGCGGTACTGATAAGTAAGGCATGGTCCAGGGCGTCACTTTATCAGACACGCCGGTACCGCCAACTGGCGGCTGTATGCGATTGTGCTGTCGGCTATAGAACGCTTTAACCTGATACCGATCTGAAGCTGTGCCTTGTTCATCAACAAACGAAGTCACATCGGTCAACTTACTATGATTGATTTTCTGGCCATTGCGATACACATCAAATGACACTGTTTCGGGATCCCTGGCAAGTAAACGCCAACTCAGGTAATTGCCGTTATTGGTCGGCACCGCTATCAGTCCCCGGTCCAGCTGTTCAACCTGAGGCCCACTGGTTGCAACAGGATGTTGTGCCTTAGTGGGTCTGGTTAATTGTTTAGCCCCACAACTTGCGCTAAACACAATCGGTAGCAAAGCCGCAGCCAGGCATAGCCGCGATTTTCCGTTTCGTTTTATCAGTGTCATATGCCCTACCTTGTCGATGTTCGTCACTGGTTTTAATAAAAACTTCAAAAGTTAAGAAAATGTAAACTAGACAAACAAATAATCAACAACAAGCAATAGCCGTCTTTATTAATCATTTTGGTTAAAATACGAACTTTTGAAAGGTAATCTTTTACTGTGAGACACATGGTTAAGGGTCGCGTGACGCTACCCCATGCCCCTGATAAAACCATAAACACTGTTCAATGGCGGCACTTTGGTGTTATGTTAAGTTTCATGGCATTACGTACTCGAAAAGAACAAAAACGATGAGTACCGAACAAGACATTATTGAACGCTACGGCTCCGTTATAAAAGCACTCATTCCTTATCAGCAGCAAGGTAAGTTGTTGGAGGGATTGAATCGCTTTTCTTCCAGACTGAATGCGCAGGCCCGCAACGTTATAAAAAACGAAGTTATTCGACTGACATCGCAAACAGATGCGCCAGCCGACAACTCTGCATTCGCTCAATTTCCGGTTAAGAAATTTGCTCACTTCGGCATCACCATGACCCTTGACCGGGTAGGCGCAGAAATACTGAAGCGGGAAACGGCGCGCTACCTGGACCAATACACGGTCGGCGTATTCGAGTCTATTACCAACTCGGACTTCTATAAAAATCAGGTCACGCGCAAATTACGCCAGAAAATAATGCAGGCGTTCACGGTGCAGTCGCAAAGCTATAAAGACATTGTATTTGACGATGACTTGTCAATTACTCCCCATTTTTCAGTATCAACAACGGCGTACCAGAATGGTAGAAGCCTCGCTGTAGTCGCACTCAGCGCCTCGGAAATCACGGTAGCCTGTACCCGCTCCCCCAAGTTTGCTGACGAGCCGGTTCCCATTCTGTTTCCCGACATTATGGGACTTTGCAAGGCGCACCAGGAAATCCACTACCGGTTTAAAGATGTCGAGTTCAGTAGCCGCACACAACGGCATCACGCCACATTCACGCTAGCGGAAGAAGATGAGGAGTGGCGTCCCAAAATAGCCAAATACCTGGCCGGTGTTTCGTTGCGCATGCCTTTGGAGCGCGACCTGGAAATCGAGCGTACCATGCAAGCACTGGATCGCGACCGTATTGTGGAGAACTCGCCCTGGATCCCGGTGTTTCTGCGCAACGAAAATGACACCTTTATTCCCACCATGGTATTGCTGACCGGCACCAACGCCGAGCGTAATCCTGGCTGTCGTAACACCCGCTTTCTGCCTGGCAAAGCAAGGTTTAAGCGGATTATGGACGAACTCCAACGCTATCACGAAACCTTTGTGTTCAGAGCAACTATTGTCTCAGGCACCGGTAAACCCATTGAGTTATGCGCTACCCTCAGAGAGCTTGAACACGCGAATATACTGGGCTTTTTTATCAAACTGGCAGAAGAATCCGGTAGCTTAGCTATCTGGCAATACCGCTTGAGTGAAGTCCCGGACACAGATCGCAGCAATGCGATGACAATTCAGGATATAAAAACGGAAGACTCCGAACTGATCCCACAGTTGAAGCACATTTTATATGCTCGCATGATGAACGAAGAGCTGGGGAAACTGAAAGCACACTGCAATATAGAAAAAGCGAAACTTCCCAAACAGCTTAGCGACAGTCAGGCTTGTTGGCCCCTGCATTTTGTCATGGAAGAAGGCAATGATCGCCGCGCTGAGCCGCGTTATCGAATAGAAAAAAGCGCCTCCGTAAAATTTGGCCTGATGAGCACTTACCATGCCATCGTCAGGGATTTTTCGTTAAGCGGCATGCAAATAGAGCTACTGTCTCCCCCACAGGAAGCGACACCGGAATTTATTAAAGTGAGTGTCCCTGATTTAAAAATGAAAGGCTTGCGCTATCAGGTCCTCAATTATTCACCGCAAACACTGGTAATGCGCTTAAAGCTCGAGGCGAACGATGCCAACAACAAAATGGCCAGCAAAATTAAAGGCCAGAACGCTTCCATGCTGAAGATTCGCAATATCGAGCAGCAACAAAAAGTGTATTTCCGATATCTGTGGGAACTGGCTTCGAGAAACCAACCGCATATTGCGATTCAAATCATTAATGGCCGACAAATGCACGGCAGGTTGAAAACCGTGTATATGCCAGAGCAAAGTAATGACTTGTATCCCTTCAAGCAACTTACGAATGAAGTGCCTCTGCATGGTTTTGTTGCCGATATGGACAAGTCACCACCTGACTCCAGTGTATTACGACGCTTGCTGCAACAGGCAAATCGATACCACATGGCAATCCACTGTGAAAGAAAAGCCGATCAACGCCTGATTGCCCTGACAGCCCACGAGTGTTTTGCCAGTAAATTACGCAAACAAATCGTGCAATATCTGGAAGAAAACAAGGTAATTTTGTGTGCAACGACGTTGGAATGCCATGCAAACGTTCGCCAGACTACGCCGATGACCAAGCAACGTTTGGCTTTGCTCTCCAAGGTAGACATGGACGTGTATGAGAAACTGCTAAACCTGCAGCACACCTATTCACACGTGATTCACCTTATCGATGTTTCACCGCTGATACAGGCTTTGACACTGGCCCAATATGTGCCTACCGAGAGTCAGGAGACAGCCAGTGATAAGCCAGAGAGTGCCTGAGCAGTCGCCATAGCTTTAAATACAGGCCTACAGCAAACGCATCATAAAACAGCTGTTTGGATCGTCTGTATAGTCGGCGAAGGGCCCGCAAAACTCAAAACCGTGGCGAGCGTAAAGCTGCCTTGCTGGTTCAAAAAAGGCCATAGAACCTGTTTCGAGATACAGCGCTTCAATGCCCTTTTCACGGGCGAAACCCATCAGGTGAAGCAACAATAATCTGGCAGTACCGCGGCCACGTTTTGCTCTGGGAGTACGCATCGACTTAATCTCACCTTGCGCTTTATTGTGCTGTTTTATCGCAATACAGCCAAGCAGCTCATCGTTTTCCCAAGCGCTGAAAAAGGTGATAGTCGGATGCTTTAACCCGCTTAAGTCCAACGCGTGAACACTTTCAGGTGGCGAGGTAGCGCGCATATCTTCAAGATGCTCTTCCAGTAACGCATGCACCTGAGGGTGAGACAAATCATCGACAATAATACGCACGGTTAGATAAAGCCCTTCAAGCGGGCCAGTCCAAAGGCGTTACAGGTCGTGGCATCCATTATTTCTCCCGCCAGGATTTTTTGTTCCAGCTCAGCGATTGGCATTTTGTGAACTTCAAGACCTTGCTCTGTTTCTTCCAAGTCCTGGGTAGATTGAGAGAGTCCCTTAGCCACAAAAATATGATAGCGCTGAGAACACATCCCAAACGCCAGAAATTGTTCGGCAACCGGTAACCACTCATTTGCCAACAGACCACACTCTTCTTTTAACTCCGCTTTCGCAACAGCAAGGGGCTCAAAAGGTGCGTCGCCTTCTTTTGCTCCCTGAGGGAACTCCAAATGACGTCCTTTTACGGGGTAGCGGAACTGTTCCACCATGTAGACCTGCTCGTCATCAAGCGCAATTACCACCACAAAATTCGGCTTATCCACCACACCGTAGATACCGCGGTAGCCATCTTCCCGTCCGATACTGTCTTCGCGTACCGTCATCCATCGATTTTGATACACCACTTTGGTGTCGAGTGTGAAGATTTCGTCTTGCTTTTGTTCGTCCATGCGTTGTTTTCCTGCTGTCTGAAAACAAAAAAGTGGAGCCAGAGCTCCACTTTTTCAAATTAGGTGTAGTTAGATATATTCAACTTCTACGATTTCGTATTCAACCGTACCCGCTGGCGTCTGAATATTAACAACGTCGTCTAACTCTTTGCCAATTAACCCACGCGCAATGGGTGAATTAACGGAAATGAGGTTTTCTTTAATATTCGCCTCGTCATCGCCCACGATGCGGTACGTGGTTTCCTTGTCGGTTTCCAGATTCATAATGGTTACCGTTGCACCGAAGATCACTTTGCCATTGTTTGGCATTTTGGTGACGTCGATGATTTGCGCGTTTGACAGTTTGCCCTCGATATCCTGAATACGTCCTTCACAGAAACTTTGTTGTTCGCGTGCGGCGTGGTATTCAGCGTTTTCCTTAAGGTCTCCGTGTTCACGGGCTTCGGCAATGGCAGCAATGATTTTTGGGCGTTGAACCGATTTCAGTTCATTGAGTTCCTCACGCAAAAGTGCTGCCCCACGAGCTGTCATAGGATATTGCGTCATTGTGTTATTCTCACTTTAAAAGTTGTTGCTCTTGAATAAAAAATGCGCCCGGCAGGCGCAATTTTCAAGTTAATTTTTATCGGCATAGGTGAACAGGATACTAGGTATCCTGTTCGCTGTCATTAGCCGTTTATTTTGGCGTGTAATTCCTGAACTGACGTCACTTTTCCACGGTCATCAGCTGACTTAGCCTGAACCGTCGCAAATGCCGCGTTCATGGTTGTGGTATAAGTTACCTTATTCAACAACGCTTCACGACGAATATATACCGAGTCGGTAATAGCCTGACGGCCTTCCGTGGTGTTCACGATGTACGCGTACTCACCGTTCTTGATGGCGTCCACAATATTTGGGCGACCTTCAGACAGTTTGTTTACGATTGACGCCTCGATGCCCTGCGCACGCAGAGATTCTGCCGTACCGCGGGTACATTCGATAGTAAAACCGTTAGCAATCAGTGCTTTCGACAACTCAACCAGCTTCGGCTTGTCGGTTTGACGAACGGATAATAACGCTTTGCCCGGCTTAGGCAGTGGTGCACCAGCACCCAGGTTGGCTTTGGCGTATGCTTCTTCAAACGTGTCACCCACACCCATGACTTCACCGGTAGAGCGCATTTCAGGGCCTAACAGCGGGTCAACACCCTGGAATTTAGCAAATGGCAGAACCACTTCTTTCACTGAATAGAACGGCGGGATAACTTCTTCCGTAAAGCCCTGCTCTTTCAGCGACTTGCCTGCCATAACGCGCGCCGCGATTTTCGCCAGCGGTACACCGGTAGCCTTAGATACAAATGGCACAGTACGCGCTGCACGCGGGTTTACTTCAATCAGGTACACTTCGCCGTCTTTGATTGCAAACTGCGTATTCATCAAACCGATAACACCCAGTTCCAGGGCCATCGCTTTAACCTGTTCACGCATCACATTCTGGATGTCCTGACTCAGTGAGTGTGGAGGCAGTGAACACGCAGAGTCACCAGAGTGAACACCCGCTTGTTCGATGTGCTCCATAATGCCGCCAATCACAACATCAGTGCCGTCACATACCGCATCCAGGTCAACCTCAATGGCGTCATCCAGGAAACGGTCCAGCAGAACTGGTGAGTCATTCGACACTTTAACTGCTTCGTTCAGGTAGCGTTTGAGGTCCTTCAGGTCGTACACGATTTCCATCGCACGGCCACCCAGTACGTAAGATGGACGAACTACCAGCGGGAAGCCAATTTCTTCTGCTTTGGCCAGCGCTTGCTCCATGTTACTTACGGTCGCGTTTGCAGGCTGCTTCAGACCCAGCTTGTTAACCATTTGCTGGAATCGTTCACGGTCTTCCGCACGGTCAATCGCCTCTGGTGACGTACCAATGATTGGCACACCGTTGGCTTCCAATGCACGCGCCAGTTTCAGTGGTGTTTGACCACCGTACTGAACAATAACGCCTTTGGGTTGTTCAACCGCTACGATTTCCAGTACGTCTTCCAGTGTGACTGGTTCGAAGTACAGACGGTCTGACGTGTCGTAGTCTGTTGATACGGTTTCCGGGTTACAGTTAACCATAATGGTTTCGTAACCGTCTTCGCGCATCGACAGGGCTGCGTGAACACAGCAGTAGTCAAATTCGATACCCTGGCCGATACGGTTTGGACCGCCGCCCAGCACCATAATTTTATCGCGATCAGAAGGTGCTGCTTCACACTCTTCGTCGTAGGTTGAGTACATGTAAGCGGTGCTGGTTGAGAACTCGGCTGCACAGGTATCAACACGCTTGTATACCGGCTTAATGCTCATGCCGCGACGCGTGTCACGTACATCGCTCTCACCCACGTTAGTCAGGGTTGCAATGCGTGAATCAGAGAAGCCTTTGCGCTTCAGCGTGCGCATTAAGGTCTCATCAATCTGGCTCAGGCCAATCTCAGCGATGTGGTTTTCCAGATTGATGATTTCTTCAA
Organism: Marisediminitalea sp.; assembly: GCF_984433645.1. NCBI lineage: Bacteria > Pseudomonadati > Pseudomonadota > Gammaproteobacteria > Alteromonadales > Alteromonadaceae > Marisediminitalea > Marisediminitalea sp. The sequence goes on along the minus strand of NZ_CFIDRX010000082.1, from coordinate 351 downwards.
TTTGAACCAGGAACCAGCGGTCAACGTTGGTCAGATTGAAGACTTCTTCTACTGTCATGCCCATACGGAACGCATCTGCGATGTACCAGATACGCTCTGCGCCTGGCTCGCGCAGTTCATAAATCAGCTTATTGCGTGCTTCAGGATCATCCAGGTCTACAATCGGGTCAAAACCGTTGGCACCCACTTCCAGACCGCGCAACGCTTTCTGTAGTGATTCCTGCTGGTTACGACCAATCGCCATGACCTCGCCCACTGACTTCATCTGTGTTGTCAGTCGGTCGTTAGAGCCGGCAAACTTCTCAAAGTTAAAACGTGGGATCTTAGTTACAACGTAGTCAATAGCTGGTT
>NZ_CFIDRX010000081.1:0-18916 GCF_984433645.1 Marisediminitalea sp. | reverse complement strand
TTGCTGCTTCAGCGTTCTTTTAGAACCTGCCGAAGCGGGATGCGTATAATACGCTTTTGATTTCCTGCGTCAACACTTTTTTGAAAATTTTATTTTCGAAGCATTTCGCTGTAAACCGCTTCACATAAGGCTTTCGCGTTATGTTGGGTAGTTGCTTTTCGGCGTTCCCCGTTGAAGTGGGGCGCATTCTACGCATCTGGTTATTTGCGTCAACCGTTATTTTCAAAAAACCACAAAAAACGCGACCGTTTGGTCGCGTTTTAATCAATTAAGCTGTTTTTGTTTATTAAAACATCTATCTCAACTTCATTTTAGCTACTAAAGCGTCTTTTTATCACTCTCTGTTGCCTGTTCAACATTGTCAGTCTTGTCTTCATTAGGGGTATTTGCATTAGTTTCGCTATTTGGAAACTCAGCATCCTCCAGTTGATCACCGACCACATCATTCAACGTTACTTTTTCAACCGTTCTGAATGTGTTGATTGGGCCCGCCATGGCGTACAAGGCAAACACTATAAATAGGACCAAGGCTGGTTCTGTTGCTACTACTATAAATACCAGCAATATAAGCAGTAACGCAACGAAGGGGACTTTGCCGTGCCAATTCACCTCTTTAAAGCTGTTGTACTTAAAGTTGCTTACCATTAGTAATCCCGATAACCCGGTAATCAAGGCAACAATAATCCCGATGCTGTTACCATCAATGTCGTATTCAACACCGAGCCATACAAAGCCACTCACAACTGCTGCCGCAGCCGGACTCGCCAGTCCCTGAAAGTATCGCTTGTCTGCAATTCCGACCTGAGTATTAAACCTTGCTAAACGCAACGCTGCACCAGCTACATATATAAAAGCAGCAAACCATCCTATTTTACCCAGGTCGCTTAGTCCCCAGTTATACGCAACTAAGGCTGGAGCCATTCCGAATGACACCATGTCTGCCATTGAATCATACTCAGCACCAAAATCGCTTTGTGTATTAGTAATTCGAGCAACCCTTCCATCCAGGCCGTCGAAGATCATCGCAACGAACACTGCAACTGCTGCCGCTTCAAATTTACCATTCATTGAAGAGACTACGGCAAAGAACCCCGAAAATAGTCCGGCGGTAGTTAACAGGTTAGGTAGTAGATAAATACCTTTGCGTTTACTTTCTGTCATAGAATTCCCTGATTAATAGTTCCTCTATATTATTTCATACTCTGTTTATTGTTGCCTGTAGATTTTTATCTCTCTTCTTTTCGAGCAATAACAAGGTATGAAGCCTTATACCTTATTACGGTATTTATTCGGTTATTATTTATTCGAAATAACTGCTGATGAAAATGCCATGTTGAATTGCTTTCTCATCACATACAGTCAGCTTTTTTTACATAGCCGTAAATTATACTGACACAAGCAGACATATATAATTGAAATTATTGATTTTTATATTTTGGCCCGCATTTTGCTTTATTGTTATTGCAAGAATGGGTAGTCTTTATGAGGAAGAGAAATGCTAAAGTCAGGTATTATTGCAATAGGTTTATTGGCAGCTAGCCAAGCCGTTGCGACGACAACGGTATCAACATTCGATTTTACGAGCTCGAGTAACTTTTCGAGCACACCGGGTGGTTACGGCAACACCTATGAAATATCACAAGGCACATTAGACCTTGATATTAAAGCGTTTGCCGACACAGGTAGCAATGGCACTGTAGAAGATGCAAAAGTCTCATCTAACAGTCACGGTTTGCTCGTTTACAATCGTGATGAAGGCAGTAGCCAACATACAGTAGACAACGACGGTGCTCGAGACATGTTATTTTTTGATTTTAACAAGTCTGTAGCTTTAACTAAACTGAACATCGGTTGGTCAACAAACGACAGTGACATGGTTGTTGTTGGTTTTAATACGCTTCCAACATATAACAGCAGCTCAACCTGGAGTTCACTTGCCAGTGCAATCACTGCAGGTACGCATGCAGTATTTGAAATCATTCACCACGGCGCCACTTCAGGTTGGAATAGTTTTAACAGTGGTGGCTTCGAGTCAAAGTATTGGTTGGTAGGTGCTTATAATAAGTTTTTCGGTTCTAGCAGCGGTTATGAACACGGCAAGGATTATGTAAAAATTGCCGGTATCATGACAAGCCACGAATCAACGACTACAACCCCCCCGGTTGAAGCGAATGCGCCAGCATCTCTAGGCTTGATGGCAGCAGCGCTCGTATTTATGTGGAATCGCCGCAGAGTACAAAAATAATAATGCTACTATTCTGAAAAAACCCCGCCTAGCGGGGTTTTTTTATGTCTGTAAACCCTTCATAATTAAGTTTAAATAGTAAACACAGATGCAATATGAATAACTTACTGAAATGCACATTTGCCGGTGCGATGCTTTTAATGTCAACGTCTTCACTGGCTCAGGAGAAATACGAAGCTGCGTTAAGCGCGTTCAATCAGGAACAGATTGGTGAAGCTTACATATTGCTGAAAAACACGTTGCGGGATAACCCGGATCACCTTCCGTCTAAATTACTGATGGGCCGAATTCTATTGATCGACGGCTTTACTATTGATGCCATCGATGAATTTGAAGAATCTCTGCAATTAGGTGCAGATAAAAACCTCGCACTCCCCTATTTAAGCACCGCTTACTTGATGCAGGGTGAATATGATTTGGTTATTAGTCTTGCCGACTCTCAACCTATATCAACCGAAACGAAAATTGCACTAAAGCTAAATGCAGCCAGTGCATTCATTCGTCAGAACAAGCCTTCAGATGCAGAATCGGAATACCAGCAAATATTAAAACTGTCTCCGAATAATATTGCTGCCGTAAGTTCTTACACCGACATGCTTATATCGATTGGCAACCTCAAAAGCGCCGAAGAGTTATTAAACAGTTATCGCTCCCAAATGCCGTCTTCAGCCGCCCTATTGCACACCTATGGAAAATTACAGCATGCCAAGGGTCAAAAAGAGGCTGCATTAGACACATTCGAACGCGTAGATGCTCAACAACCGTCTAACCCGCTGTATATGCGCTCATTAGCGTCTGCACTGGCAGAATTAGGAAAATATGACGAGGCTCGTCAGGTTATTGCGAAAATTGAACAACAAACACCGGCAGATATTCAAATTCGCTTATTGAAAGCACGTATTCTTGCACTGACTAAACAGCAGTTTGAAGCAGATAAGATCCTTCAGCAACTGACACAAGAGCTAAGCTTGCTCGATGAAAAACAACGAAATGAGCGAATACAGCTCAGTGTTGTGACAGGTATTGTTGCTTATATTAACCAAAACTATGAACTCGCCAGTACAGAACTAGCCCGTTACGTTTCTGATCGAACACCGTCACCTGAAATCGTGGGTATGCTGGCCGATTCTCTACTGCGTTTTGGCTACTACAAAGACGCTATCACCGCACTCGAAAAACATATTGATGTTGTTATTAAAAACCCTGATGTGGCCGTATTGACCTGTGAGCTCTATATCTCTATTCGTCGAAACTTTAAGTGTGAGCGAATGCTACCCGAGCTTGAAAAAGCCTATCCTGATAACACGAAAGTGAAGCTGATCCATGCCAAGCTTCTGATGAGCAAATTTCAATATCAAGCTGCGAGTGATTATTTACAAGCTAATTTAAGCAATAACAAAGAAGAACCCGTAGCCGAATTAAAAGCCATTTTGTTTGGTCAAATCGGTGACTTTAATAACGCGTTTATTCAAGCCTCGTATTTAACGGAAAAATGGCCGGATAATCTCGCATATCAAATCATTCGGGCAGACATTGCGGTGCGATTAGGTCGTAACGAAGAAGCCACAGAAATAGTCAATAAAGCACTTAGACTCGAACCCAATCATCTGGGCGCGAGAGTTGTCAAAGCGCGAATCGCTTTCCAGCAAGACAAACGCACTGTTGCCATTGAGTTACTGGAATCTGTGGTAAAAGAAAAACGCGACAGCCTGTCTGCGCTATTACTGCTGGGTCAAATTTATACGTTAGAAGGGCAGTTCGACCTGGCCGTTGACAGACTATTAATTGCAAAGGCCCTGAACGCATCCAGCCCGGAGCCACGTGAACTACTCGTATCTATTTATCGTCAGACGGGCGACCTGAAAAATGCCATTTCAGAGATAAATCAACTTCTCAATCTTGATAGATTGAACTCAGAGTACATGTTACAAAAAGCCGACGTGCTAATTGAAATGCGCAACTATGCGGATGCCGCTTCTCAGTTAAATGTTGTTTACGCAACCTGGTCAGATCAAGCATTTGATTTGCTGCGTTTGAGCAAAATTCAACGCACGGCGCTTGACTACCCTGGAGCAGAAAGATCTATCAAGCGTGCCATTGAACTCAAGCCAAAATGGGAACAGGCACATGCTGAGTATATTAACTTCCTGGTCGAACAGTCCCGTCTCGAATCGGCCAAGGAAGAATTGGCATCTTATCAAAAAACATTTGGCTCAAATGCTAACTACCTTATGCTTCGCGGCGATCTTGCCTTTGCTCAAAATGAAGTGGAAGGTGCCTTTTCGTACTATTTAAAATCACATCAAGCGATGACAAGTTTTAACATGCCGCTGTTGAAACTCTATGTTCTCGCGCAGCAAAACCAGCAGTACCGAAATAAGTTTATAAAATACGTAAAGGAATTTACGGCGAGTGGCAACCGTTCACTTATCGTAAAGCAGATTCTTGCTGATGCGTTGATGCTGGATAAGCAATACGACGAAGCCGAAAAAATATATACGGTGCTTCTGGATGAGGATCAACTCGCACAACGTGCTTTTATCCTGAATAACATGGCCAATATCTATGCCGGTAAAGACATAGAAAAAGCGCTGGAATACAGTAAGCAAGCGCTGGATATTACCAATAATTCAGCACCACTGCTGGATACTTACGGTTGGCTACTGGTTTCGGCTAACCAATTAGAAAAAGGCTTGGATACGCTGCGCAGAGCCTATGCGGTGAACTCAGAAGATCCAACGATTCAATATCATATCGCGGCAACATTGGAAAAATTAGGTAAGAAGGAAGAAGCCAAAGAAGAATTAATCCGCAACAACACGTTGGAAAAAGCGTTTCCAGACAAAGCTGACGCGGAAGCATTATTCAAACGTTTGGATTAACAAGCCGAAAGAAATACTTCTTATCAAACAAAAAGAGGCTGTATTGCACAGCCTCTTTCACATTCCTACGGTATTAGAAAACGATCAGATTCTCACCGTCGACATCAATCCGAATGGTGGATTCAGGTAATATAGTACCTGACAGCAATTGCTGCGCCAGCGGATTTTCTATCTGAGTCTGAATAGCCCGCTTTAACGGTCTCGCCCCAAACACAGGGTCGAATCCGGCATCGGCCAGCTTGTCCATGGCAGCCGCTGAAAGCTCCAACTTGTAACCCTTGTCTGCCAGGCGCGCTCGTAGCGACGCTAACTGGATCTTAGCAATAGACTTGATCTGCTCTTTACCTAGCGGGTGGAATACGACAATGTCATCCACACGGTTAATAAACTCAGGCCTAAAGTGCTGCCCTACCACGTTCATCACCATCGACTTCATTTCGTCGTACTGACTTTCCTGATGTTTGTCCTGAATGATATCCGAACCTAAGTTAGAGGTCATGATCACAACGGTGTTCTTAAAGTCAACCGTGCGCCCCTGCCCGTCTGTTAAGCGGCCGTCGTCTAACACCTGCAACAGAATATTAAACACATCCGGATGCGCCTTCTCTACTTCATCCAGCAGAATAACCGAGTACGGCTTGCGACGCACAGCTTCGGTAAGGTAACCCCCCTCTTCGTACCCCACATATCCCGGCGGTGCGCCGACCAATCGGGCAACGGAATGTTTTTCCATAAATTCAGACATATCGATACGAATCATTGCATCTTCGGTATCGAACATGAAACCTGCGAGTGACTTACATAACTCCGTTTTACCGACACCTGTTGGACCAAGAAACAGGAATGAACCAATAGGTCGATTGGGATCTGCCAGTCCAGCTCGTGAGCGTCGTATCGCATTCGACACAGCAGCAACGGCTTCTTGTTGTCCTACTACCCGTTTATGCAGCACATCCTCCATGCGCAGTAATTTGTCGCGCTCGCCTTCGAGCATTTTTGCCACAGGAATACCGGTCCACCGCGACAACACTTCGGCAATTTCAGCGTCTGAAACTTTGTTTTTCAGTAACAGGGTTTCCCGCGTTTCATTTTCGGCTGCTTTTTCCAGCTTCATTTCTAACTCAGGAATACGACCATACTGCAGTTCCGACATACGGTTTAAATCAGAAGCACGACGGGCAATCTCTAAATCCAGTTTGGCTTGTTCCAACTCAGATTTAATAGACTGCGTGCCTTGCATGGCTTCTTTTTCGTCTTTCCAGATCTTTTCCAGTTCGGAAAACTTCAATTCTGCCTGTTCACGTTCCAATTCGATCATTTCAAGGCGCTTATGACTGGCATCATCCGTTTCTTTTGCCAACGCTTGTTCTTCCAGCTTCCACTGGATAATTCGGCGCTCGAGGCGATCCATTTCTTCCGGTTTTGAATCGATCTGTAAACGAATACTGGACGCTGCCTCGTCTATCAAATCAATAGCTTTGTCAGGCAACTGTCTGTCGCTAATATAGCGATGCGATAACGTGGCCGCCGCAACTATCGCCGGGTCCGTTATGTCCACAGAATGATGCAACTCGTAACGTTCTTTCAAGCCACGTAAAATGGCAATGGTATCTTCTACACTCGGCTCTTCCACCAGTACTTTCTGGAAGCGACGTTCAAGCGCTGCATCCTTTTCAATATACTGACGGTACTCATCCAGCGTCGTTGCACCTACACAGTGTAATTCTCCTCGCGCTAATGCAGGCTTGAGCATATTGCCCGCATCCATTGCGCCTTCGGATTTCCCAGCACCTACCATGGTATGCAGTTCATCGATAAACAGAATAACCCGACCTTCTTCTTTGGCCAGCTCATTGAGTACCGCTTTTAACCGTTCTTCAAACTCACCACGGTATTTAGCACCGGCCACCAGGGCCCCCATATCTAACGACAATACGCGCTTGTCTTTTAGTCCTTCGGGGACTTCACCGTTTATGATCCGCTGTGCCAGCCCTTCAACAATGGCGGTTTTACCCACACCAGGCTCACCAATGAGTACCGGATTGTTTTTGGTACGGCGCTGCAATACCTGAATGGTTCGACGGATTTCATCATCTCGTCCAATAACCGGATCCAACTTACCCTGCTCTGCTCTCTCGGTCAGATCGGTAGTGAATTTTTCCAGTGCCTGACGTACATCTTCTGCATTCGGGTCAGTCACTTTCTGACCACCTCGCATGGCATCAATGGCTTTTTCAATTTTGTCTTTAGTAATGTCCAGCGATTTCAGGATATCGCCAAGACGGCCTTTGTCCTGAATTGCTGCCAATACAAAAATTTCAGATGTGATGTAATCGTCTTTGCGTTGCTGTGCAATCTTGTCGCACAGGTTTAAAAGCACAACAGACTCTTTGCCCAGTTGCACATCACCACCAATGCCCTCAATTCTGGGCAACCTGTCAATGGCTTCTGCCAACGCGGAGCGAAGTGCATTCACATTGATACTTGCCTGATCCAACAATGAACGCACTGAACCGCCTTGCTGGTTTAGCAACGCTGTCATTAAATGCACAGGCTCGATAAACTGATGATCTCTGCCCAAAGCAAGAGACTGCGCATCAGAGATCGCAATCTGGAACTTGCTGGTAAATCTATCTAAACGCATAAAACCTCTTTAACCGTGCGTAAATAACCTTGCTTCATTTATGGGTATGACAGAATCAAGATTCAAGTTTGCTGTGTAAAAATACGGCAATTTATTGCGCTAGCGCAACGTTTACAGACTTGAATAATCCGCGTCGGACAGCCCGATGACACTGACAATCCTGCCCGTGCCTGAAATGCCTTCATGGCAAGCACGTCTATGTGAAAAGAATAGCGATGATTGTTGATAAGTACAAAGATGAGAGGAGGTAACCTGCCGTATGCCGGCTTGTTCACATTGCTGTTTTGCTATCAGAGGCAGATCCAAATAGCACTTTTCTGCATGGGTATGAGCCAGTACAGCATCGGGAAATTCCGTAAACTTTGCAGCCATACCGATATCGACTTCATAGCAAGGTCCACTAATCGCGGGCCCAATCCAGGCATGGAGGCATTCCGCATCTATAGCCATGGCTGCAATAGTCCTGGCAATAATGCCATTCGCCAGTCCTTTCCAACCGGCGTGCACCGCTGCCACAACGGTAGCATCGTTATCGCACAACAACACTGGTACACAGTCGGCCGTCATAACTGCACAGAAAGATTGCCTGTCTCGACTGACTGACGCATCGCCGTCGTATTGATCTGACGGTAACGCAATAACATCGCTACTGTGAGTTTGATTTAACCAATGAATGTGACTGGCAAAAGGCAGTCTGCTGCGGTTTTCCCGGACCCGGACTGACTCATCACCAACATGATTGCCCACATTGAGTGAGTCAAAAGGGGAGTCGCTGACACCACCAAGTCGTGTCGTGCAATACGCAAACACCCCTTTGGGTGCTTGCCACTGCGGGATAATCAACGGTGTTTTAGTAGTCATCGATACCATGAATCTTGGTATCTTCTCTTACTGAATCAATAAGCGCGACCATATCTTGTGGCAAAGGCGCCTGCCAGGTCATCCATTCATCTGTAGTTGGGTGATACAAAGAAAGCTGAGCGGCGTGAAGCGCCTGACGATTAAAGCCCCGAAGGGTATTTGCAAATTCGTCACTCGATCCTTTTGGCAGTCGCAAACGACCACCGTACGCAGGGTCACCAACCAGAGGGTGTTTAATATACGCCATGTGAACACGAATTTGATGCGTGCGCCCGGTTTCAAGTTTTAATCTAACGTGAGTATGGGCGCGGAACTTTTCAATTACGCGGTAGTGAGTCACCGCGGGTTTACCCATTTCCCTCACGGCCATGTGAGTTCGTTTGGTTGAGTGGCGTCCAATAGGCGCATCCACCAGCCCGCCGGCCACCATAGTGCCGTTTACCAATGCTTCATACTCCCGGCTCATCACACGAGTTTGCAGTTGGTCAACCAAGTGAGTTTGGGCTGGTAAAGTTTTCGCTACCACCATCAGGCCGGTCGTGTCTTTGTCCAGACGATGGACAATGCCGGCACGAGGTACTTTGTCGATGTCCGGTACATGAGCCAGCAATGCATTCAGCAAGGTACCATCCTGATTACCAGCACCCGGATGAACCACCAAGTCAGCGGGTTTGTTAATGATCAGAATATCTTCGTCTTCATAAACGATATCCAGCTCAATAGCCTGAGCTTCATTCACAACCTGTTGCTCAATTTCGGCTTCAACCGAAATCACTTCGTCACCGGTCATCTTCTGTCTTGGCACCACACATGGCTCGCCATTTACACAGACATTGCCGGCCAAAATCCATTCTTTTAGCTTCGAACGTGAATAATCAGGGAACAAATCAGCCACGACCTGATCTAACCGCATACCAAAATGTTGAAATTCAGTGCTCGCTGATAATGAAATTTGTGAACTTTGTTGTACCATAACCGCCTAAGACAGGAACGCAAAGCGCAGATTATAACAAGGTTTGCCGTCGTTGGCGGTTTTCTTTTGGTGTTTATATGGTGTTTGCGTGCAAGTACGTTAAAATAACGAAAATTTTGCTGTACGTAATACAGTAGCGAATAAAACGGACCAGGAACTAGAAGTACTATGAAAATTACCCGTTGCATTGCACCACTGGTGTTCGGCGCCATTGTTAGCTTAGCTGGATGCTCGTCTTCAGAAGATAAAGAAGCACAAGTGGTCAACGCGAATCTGGATGCGCAATCGCTTTACGACAGAGCGCGTGAAAGTATGGAAAACGGCAACTTTGCCGCTGCTGCTGCATCACTGAGTGCGCTGGACTCTCGCTTTCCTTTTGGGCCTTTGTCTCACCAGGTACAACTTGATTTGATTTTCAGCTATTACAAATCAGGTAAATCCGACCAAACTCTGGCTACCATTGACCGTTTCATTCGGTTGAACCCTAACCATGCAGACGTGGATTACGCCTTCTATATGCGTGGTTTAACGAACATGGAAGCCGACAATAATCTGTTCCAGGAAATGGTAGGCATTGACAATACAGACCGTGATCCAACGAAGTCAAAGCAGGCTTTTGACGATTTCCGCCGTCTGATCCAACAATTCCCTGACAGTAAATACGCAGCTGACGCACGTAAGCGTATGGTGTTTATTAAGAATCGACTGGCCAAATATGAAGTCGCGATCGCACGTTTTTATATGCGTCGTGAAGCCTACATTGCTGCTGCCAACCGCGGAAAGTACATTCTGGAGCACTACCCTGATTCAAACCAAGTTCAGCAGGCACTGGAAATCATGGTGGAATGTTATGATCAGTTAGAGCTGACTGAATTGAAAGACAACGCGATGAAAACGCTGAAACTGAACTTCCCTAATAGCGAATTTATCAGTTAAAGCGCAACGATATTAAAACAATAAAAAACGCCCTGCTTTGCAACAGGGCGTTTTTGTTTGTCTATGAAAAGTGCGAGTGCCTTTTCTGCCCTACACCGGACTTTGGTAAGACTCACAATAATCCACAAATTCATCTATTGGCAGCGGTTTGGTATAAAGGTATCCCTGCACTTTATGACATTGCTCTTTGGTAAGAAAAACAACTTGCTCAACGGTTTCTACGCCCTCAGCCACAATCTCACATCCAAGCTCTCTGCCCATTTGAATAATACTGTGAGTGAGTGAACAACTCGATTGCTCACGGGGTATTTGCGCAATGAAACTCTTGTCAATCTTCAGCACATCGAAGGGTAAGGTATTTAAATAAGCCAAAGAGGAATACCCAGTGCCAAAATCGTCCAACGCGAGACAAAAACCCGCATCTTTGAAACTAGCCAATTGTTGGGTGTCCATATCCAGTAGCGCACTCTCGGTTAATTCCAATTCAAATCGCGAGGGCGACAAGGCGTGCTTATGAAGCTCTGCCAACATATCGTCTAATAAACCGGGTTGCGATATGTCCAGCGCCGATAGATTTACTGCTACTTTCAATCGCTCCCGAATTGCCGAGGGCATGCTAATAAGTGCATTGCATGTTTTTGCAAACACAATCCGGGTTAGCTGTGACATTAACCCTGCATTTTCAGCAATAGGTATGAATACATCCGGTGCTACCCACCCGAGCGTTTTACTTTCCCATCTCGCCAACACTTCAGCGCCAACAAACTCACCTGACTGAAGATTAATTTGAGGCTGCCAGTACACTTGAATTTCATCATTTGCCAACGCATCACGTAGCGCACTTTCCAGTTGAAGTGACTTTCTGCGCGAGTCTGTCATCCCTTGCTTGTAAAGTTTTATACTGCCTTTTCCTAGCTCTTTTGCCCAGTAGAGGGCCGTATCAGCTTGTTGATAAATCGACTTTACTTCTTTTGCATGGTGCGGATAAGCACTAATTCCAATACAACAATTCACTCTGACCAACTCATCGTTGTTCACTCGGAACGGCTTAATAGCCTCTTCGCGAACCGCTTCCGCTAAATCCAGCGCCTCTTTAATAGAGGAAATTGAGTGCGTCCATATGGCAAATTCATCACCGCCGATACGGTACAAGGTCCCTTTACCTAAAATAGTAAATGAAATGCGGTGCGTGAAATCCAGTAGCAGTTCGTCGCCGGCCACATGGCCAAAACTGTCATTAATTTGCTTAAAATTATCCAAATCAATAATGAGCAGGGCTTTACAAATCCCCGCACTGAACGGCCGCAAATCCCGAGCTAATACTGTGTGCAACTGCCGCCGGTTTGGCAATGCAGTTAATACATCGTGGTTGGCCAGAAACCGTAATTCTTCCCGGGTATGCACTAATTCTGATACCTCAGTGAGTGACAAGGTGTAATGAGAAATACTACCAATCCGGTCGGTTACCGGCACCAGATTCAATAAACCGTAGCGACGCATTTCTGCTGACGACCAGTTGATTTCCCCTGACCAGCTTTGACCTGATTTCAATAGTTGTTGGACCCTGTTACCGGTTTCCGGTGGTAGGAATCGTTCGAGTAATTTGTCGTGCAGAATCGACGATGTGTCATCCGACAGCGGGTTCACCATTTTCACTAAGGCGTTATTTGCATCGACGATTGCAAAGTCGAGATTCAGGATTGCGATCCCTTCACGACTGGTTTCGAAGACCGTTTTTGCCTGTCTGAGTTGTTGCTCATGCCTGTCCATTTGCTCGACGATTTCCTTGCCACTGGACAACAGCAGGTTCCAGTCCAGCAGAGGCTCTTTTACCACCTTCTCCATGCGGTGACGGCTAAACAGTAGAAATGCGAACAGGAACAACCCATAAGAACACGCAATGAGTACTTTCCCGCTAAAATTACCAATAATTAGCTCAAAGGTGTCGCTGTGTACCCCAAACGCCAGTAGCGGAAACAATATGCCGTCTGCGACGATCACAAAAACAAAACTCAGGCTATAGGCCAGGCTGAGGTTTGCATGCCCGGCAATACGACTTTTGAACCTGTCGAACAGAAAAATCAGCAGATAAAGCTCAAGAATTATTAATACCGCACCAAGAATAATCAGCGGGATTGACAATTCAAATAGCGCAGCGGGCACGTCAAGTGCGTTAATTACCTGTTCAGCCCTGAGACTCTTTACCACCAGCGCAAACAGCAGCACTTTGAATAAGCCCACCGTGAACACTAAGCGCATAATGTTTTGCAATATAAAGGCGTCGCGTTCAATAAAGGCCAGTATCACACAGGCCATCATAAATCCGCCGTAAGCAATGGTGCCGCCAGATAACTTAATGCTATTAAACAATTCCAGCGAATAAACCGCGCCTAGGAAGCCGCCCATCAGTAGCACTAAGCTGACGTAAATGTATAACGATACTCTTCCGCGTATGCGGGTTTTTCTCCATCGACAGCACCGACGGAAACACACAAAACAAAATGACTTGAAATATAAAGTGGCTAACCATGCCCACCTATCCATAGGATCCAGACAGGTAGAATACCAGAACTTTTTGAAAGTGCTTACATTAGCAGTAGAAAGTTACGTTAGCCGATAATAAAACAGGGAGCCTTGAAGCAAAAGAAACCAGTGCAAGGTGCACTGGCTATCTGAAGAATAAATGGCTGAATGGATTCAACAATCTCGCTAGGCCAGAAGTAAAATGTAAAGGTTGGTCTACAACACTGAACACCAGACAGCCTTCAGGCGCGTCAGAACGAGGGGCATGAGTATGTTCACCGGTCATGTAAATCAAGTCACCAGAATCATAATCATTTAAACCATCGGAGAACTCACCGTTTATCACTAGTGTCATTTCAGACCCGCGGTGTGTGTGTTCCGGCACCGTGCCACCCTTTTCGATGTAAATGAAATTAGCAACGCCATCGCATCCCAAATCAACGGGTGATTGCCACAACTTACCTACCAGAGAGGACCAGTTGCCTTTCTTTTTAACTAATCGATGAAGCGTTTTCGGCAACTCAAAGGATTTGCCGTCCAGTTCAATCGACGTCGCTTGCTTAATTCCTTGCGGGCGATACGCCCTCTCTGCCGCAGGTTGCTGCGTAATGTTTGCAAGCATCAAATCGAAATCAGGGTCATAGCTCTCTACAGCTTCCTCAATTTCGTTGCTGGCAAAAGTAGAAGTAAACGCGTCAACTTTGTGCTGACAGTGCTCGCACATGTCGCAGTGTGCAGAAATCATTAATGACTCTACCGGCGACAAAGTTCCCTCTACAAAATGCTTTAAATGTTCGGGGGTAGGATGAAACTTAATCATACTCGCTTAGCATACCTTTTAATCGTTGTAACGCCAGTCGTGTGCGAGATTTCACTGTACCTAAAGGTATTGCTAACTCATCAGCGATCTCTTGCTGAGACTTACCATCAATGTATATGGCTTCTATAACTACTTTTTGCTTCTCCGGAAGCTCGTCAAACAAGTGGCCTATTTGCTCCAGAGTGACCTGCTCGTCCAGGCTGGTCTCATTTTGGTCGGGCGTTTGCTCACACAACACTGGCCAAAGATCGTCTGCACAAATGTCTTCTTTGCGGTTTTGGACTTTGCGGAGCATGTCGAATCGGATATTTCTGGCTATCGTAAATATCCAGGTGGACGGAGAGCCCTTTTCAGAATTAAACAAATGGGCCTTTTGCCAGACATTAGACATTGTGTCCTGCACCAGCTCCATTGCCAGCGCTTCGTTTCCGAGTTGCTTTAAAGCATAGGAACGCAAACGTGGCGCGAAATAACCAAAGATTCGAGCGAACGACGCTTTGCATCGCGTTTCCGCGACCTGCACGAGGTACTGCGACATTTCTACCGCACACTCTTTTGGTTCTATTGCGCTATTTTCATGTTCCAAAGGAATTCCAACAAGCATAGTTCCTGTCCGTAATTTACGAATATACAGTTATTACTGACAGATTAAACAAACAGATCATTATTTTTAACGAACTAATTCACTAATATAATTTAGCACGTTATCGCAGTTTTTTTCACCCAGAAACGCTTGTTTGTTGGCAGCATCCACGGGTAATAATTCAAGCCACCGGTATATTACCCACATAGGGTCATTAAATTTGAGCTCTGGGTACAGGCGGGCTATTTCCGGGTATTTGTCGTAAATGAGTTCTAGTTTAATTCGCAAAGGCGAGATTTTCTCGTCCTCAATAACACAAGACCAGTGATGTTGCTCTGTGCAATCGCCGATTCGCAGTCCGTCAGCTTCTGTTTTGATATTTTCGACACTGACACAACAGACGCCTTCCACGTTGATGCCGAGTAAACCATCGTCTAGTAAGTCGAAGTCGACTATTTTACACAGCGTGCCTATTGGAAAGATATGCTCATTGGATGCCTGATCCCCGCGGGAATTGAGCATACATAGAACAAAATACCCATTTCCTGCACAGGCTTCCTTGACCATGCGGACATACCGAGGCTCAAAAATACGCAACGCCATGTGCCCACCAGGGAGCAAGTGCGCGGACAAAGGAAATAAAGGAATGTTGTGGTGATGCATAAGCCTTACATTCGTTAACTAATCGATTCTCATTACGCCGTGCGCTTGCAATTGGATCTATTTATATTCGGCAATCACTACATAAAACCATTTTTAATGCCATGCGCGACAAAAAGTGATCTGCTAATGTATATATTCTGTACTTATGGCAAACAATTCAAGTGATTAAGTCATGTCATTCAAAACACGCTTCACTCAGTTTTACGCCGATCTCGCTAACGTCGATATAGACGATCTGGATAATGTGTACCACGAGCAGATTCTGTTTAAGGACCCTATCGCCAGCCATTCTGGTATTGAGAGCGTAAAAGCCTATTTCGCTCATCTTCTTGACAGTACGTCCTCTTGTAAATTTGATATCCATCATTTTATTGAGAGTTCATCAACTAATTCGCCCTACGACTTTACTGTCGAATGGACCATGCACCTGACGCTGAATAATCAGTCCCGCCCCATCTATGTCAATGGGGTATCACTGCTTACGTTAAAAGACGACCGCGTTATCTACCACCGTGACTATTACGATATGGGCGAAATGGTTTATGAGCATGTCCCCGTGCTAAAGCGCGTTATTCACTATATTAAGAAGCGACTGACACAATGAAATCGATTCTGGTAACCGGTGCCACTTCCGGCATCGGCAAAGCATTTGCACTTCACGCTGCCAACGCAGGTTACCGCGTTATCGCATGTGGCAGAAACATGCAGGCACTGGCCGAACTAAGTAAAAACAGTAATATCGATACATTACAATTTGACGTTACGGATCTCGAACAAACCAATAAAGCGCTCGGTGACACAACATTCGACATCGCGGTATTAAATGCAGGCACTTGCGAATACGTTGATTTACCCGAATTCGACCCTGCACTGTTCAAACGCGTATTTGAGGTCAATTTTTTCGGCATTGTTAACTGCATTCATGCACTTTTGCCCAAATGCGAAAAAAACACACAGCTAGTTATTATTGATTCAATGGCCAGATTACTGCCCTTCACGCGCAGCGAAGCCTATGGCGCCAGTAAAGCGGCAGTACATTATTTAACCCAGAGCCTGAGTGTGGATTTACGGGCAAAAGGCGTCATTGTTCAGAGCGTTTCACCGGGGTTCGTGGAAACCCCGTTAACTGATAAAAACGATTTCGAAATGCCAATGAAAATCACCGCCGAAGAGGCAGCTGAAACGCTGCTGAAACGCATAGAAGCAAAACAAATGGCAATCTATTTTCCCAACGTATTTGGCTGGATATTACGCATCCTTAACCATCTACCCCAGCGCATCAAACGCTGGCTGTCATCCAAATTACAACAATAACGGCAAGCATTATTATGGCAAAACGCATAGCAATTGTTGGCACAGGCATATCCGGCCTGACCAGCGCCTATTTACTCAATCGTCAGCACGATATCACTGTATTTGAAGCAAACGATTATATTGGCGGCCACACGGCAACCAAGGATGTATCCGTCAACGGTGAACAATTCGCCATCGACACTGGCTTTATTGTATTCAATGACTGGACATACCCGAATTTCATTAAGTTACTGACGCAACTCGGGGTTGCATACCAGGAAACCGAAATGAGTTTTTCGGTACATCATGAAAAAACCAATATCGAATACAACGGGCACGACCTAAACACCCTGTTTGCACAACGACGCAACCTGCTTCGCCCGCGATTTTGGCGAATCGTTAATGACATCGTTAAATTTAACAAAACCTGCAAGGCGGTACTTGAAAACAACGAGCCCGTAGAAGGGGTAACGCTAGCAGATTTCATTGCCCGACACGGCTTTAGCGACAGTTTTAGTGAGCACTACATTTATCCCATGTGCGCAGCAATCTGGTCAGCCAGCCTTGAGCAAACCAAGGCTTTTCCGTTGGCTTTTTTCCTGAAGTTCTTTAATAACCATGGCTTACTGAATATTACTGACCGTCCACAGTGGTACACCATCATGGGCGGCTCCAGAGAATACATTAAACCCCTGACCGCCTCTTTTGCAGACCGCATTAAACTCAATACGCCGGTAAAATCCGTCCGCACTGTCGAGCAAGGCATTGAAGTCATTACAGCCCACGGCGACAGCCATTTATTCGATGAGATTATCTTTGCCTGCCACAGCGACCAGGCCTTGCAAATGATGGCTGAACCTTCCGCCGACCACAAAGCGGTACTCGGGGCTATACCCTACGCAGAAAACGACGTTGTGCTGCACACAGACACTGCTCAACTGCCTCAACGTAAACTTGCATGGGCTAGCTGGAATTATCGGTTAACCGGTTCTGCAGAAGAACAAGCACGCCCCGCAGCGGTTACGTACAACATGAACATCCTGCAGCGCTTGGTAACACCCACAACATTTTGTGTTAGTTTGAATTCCCCCTCTGTTAATCAAAACGATGTACTGGGTGAATACCGTTACGCACACCCCCAATTCAGTGAAAACATGGTCGCAGCGCAAAACAAACGCAATGTCATTTGCGGCGTTGATCATATGCATTTCTGCGGGGCATACTGGTACAACGGATTTCACGAAGACGGTGTGCGTTCTGCATTAGACGTCTGTAAACGGTTTGGTGAGGAATTGTAATGGAAAGCGCTCTGTATACCGGGAAGGTATTACACCAACGCTTCAGGCCTACCCAGCATGCCTTTTCCTACGGCATTGCAATGATGTGGCTGCATTTAGATGAGGTTAATCAACTTGCTCACACCGTAAAAGGGTTCTCGAATTGCCGTCGCGCAGCGTTCGAGTTTCGACGCAGTGATTATCTCGGCGATCCTACCGTACCGTTGAAGCAGGCCGTACTCGAGAGAATGAATGCTTTGCATACCG
Organism: Marisediminitalea sp.; assembly: GCF_984433645.1. Classification (NCBI taxonomy): domain Bacteria; kingdom Pseudomonadati; phylum Pseudomonadota; class Gammaproteobacteria; order Alteromonadales; family Alteromonadaceae; genus Marisediminitalea; species Marisediminitalea sp. Next base: position 949 of record NZ_CFIDRX010000081.1, on the reverse strand, counting down.
AAGGTGAGCATCTCGCGGGAGACATCTTTTTATTAGGACAGGCCCGGCACTTTGGGTTGTACTTCAGCCCGGTTAACTTTTACTTTCTACGCGATAAACGTTCTGGTGTGTTCACACACTTACTGGCTGAAGTCAGCAACACGCCCTGGAATGAACGTCATCATTACCTCGTCGATCTGGCAGTGCAGGCTGATACAGAAAAAGCGTTTCATGTATCTCCGTTTAATCCCATCGACATGATTTATCGCTGGCATGTACAACAGCCAGCCGACACCTTTTCGGTGGGATTAAGTTGCTATAAAGGCAACAAGCATTTCACCGCAATGATGCATTTAGCACAGCAACCATTGAACTCAAAGTCGATTATCAACGTAATCAAAGCTATACCTAATATGACACTTAGAACTGTCGTCGGAATCTACTGGCAAGCCGCAAAGTTATGGATAAAGCGCACGCCCGTATATTCACATCCGATAAATAGTCAGGAATGAACCATGGCCAACAGTGAATCAGCAATTTACCCAACACTCACTTTTACCTCTATCGACAAGATTTGTCGCCAAATTTTTATTTCATTAATGCAAACATTGCCCGAGGGGTATCTTGTCATTAAAGAAAATGACGCGGTAGTTGCACAATGCGGCAATAGCAGCAGCGACTTACATGCCGAGGTAAATATTCACTCACCGAAAACTTATCGAAAGCTGTTGTTTGGTGGCAGTGTGGCATCAGGTGAAACCTACACAGATGGTATGTGGAGCAGTCCTGAATTAACGCATGTTATTCGTTTGTTTGCGCGCAATTTGCCAACGCTTGACCGTTGGGAGTCACGTTTTAGCTGGCTCACGTTCCCTTTCGATAAAATTATGCACCTCAAGCGCCGCAACACCCGCGACCAGGCCAAAAAGAACATTGCGGCCCACTATGACTTAGGGAATACCCTTTACAC
>NZ_CFIDRX010000080.1:0-19546 GCF_984433645.1 Marisediminitalea sp. | reverse complement strand
ATGGAATATCCTGTTCAACGCGGTGAAGTTTACCCAGAAAGGGCACGTTACCCTGACGGTGTCGGCGTCGCGACCGGATAACGATGTGTCACTGGTTACCTTCGTCATTGAAGATACCGGTGTGGGGATTCCTGACAGTGAAATAGAAAAGATCTTCGCGATGTACTATCAGGTAGACCACCCTGATCATCAGTCGGCAACGGGTACCGGCATCGGTCTGGCTATTTGTAAGCAGATGGTCGATCTGATGAAAGGCGATATTCGCGTAGAGAGCAAGCAGGGCAGAGGCACGCGCTTTACGGTTGAACTGCCACTGCAAATCTCCAAACGACCTATGCAGGTGGAACAGCTTCAGGTTACTGGCTTGAATATCCTGTTGGTTGAAGATATCGAACTAAACGTTATGGTGGCCAAGGCGCTACTTGAAAAGCTGGGTCAACACGTCGATGTGGCAATGACGGGTCAGGAGGCTATCGATAAAATTCGTGAGACAACTTACGACCTGATCTTGCTGGACATACAATTGCCAGACATGACGGGCTTTGATGTTGCGGCTACCGTGATTGAAGAAGATCTGGTGATGCAAACGCCTATCGTGGCACTAACCGCCAACGTGATTAAAAAGCGTGAGGAATACTTGCAAAACGGCATGGACGACGTCATTGCCAAGCCGGTGAAAAAGAGCCGGGTCATCGAAGTGCTAAATTTATTGTTTGCCGAGCCAGACTCTGCGCCTCAATCCATTTCCAGTGAACAGCCCAAGTCGGATACCAGCAAGCAGTTAACCAATATTCTGGATATGGACCTACTTCAAATGCTGGTCGACACCATTGGTGAAGACATGGTGCGCGCCAGCGTAAAAGTATTCCACGAGAAAATGCCGGAATACATGGAAATATTGCAATTGAGCCTCAGTGCTGATGAAAAGTCAGAGGTCTGTGCCCAGGCGCATAAAATTAAGGGCGCTGCAGGGTCGGTAGGTTTGGCCCGCGTTCAACGCATTGCTAATCAGATCCAACAGGGCGATCACCCGGCGTGGTGGCAAAACGTTCATGATTGGGTAGAAGAATTGCAGATGGCGGTACAACAGGATATGGACACGCTGCACAACTGGTTGAACGAGCAAATGATTGATGACTAATGAATTTTTTAGTTTTCAACGTCATTAAAATAAGTCTGTAGTCGCAGTAAAGAGAATAAAGTGAAAGCATGGATGATATTTGCCTTGTTGCCAACCCTTAGCTGGGCCAGGCAAGGCCCGTTTATGGAAACCGGTGCCGGTATTGAGTACGGCGGATTTGGGGCTCAGGTAGTCTTGCCTACTCCCATCAAATCACTTGAAATGTATGTGGCGACCGGGTTTCTGGATAACCCTTCCAACGAAGAGAACAGTATCGGTGCCGGCGTAGGTGCAAATTACTTTGTGAATCGTCACGTTGCCTTCGGCCTTTACGGCGGTATTTTGGAAATCGATTCTTTCACCGATGAAACAGGCTATGTTGAGTACGACCGAAAGCTAGGCGGTTCTATTGGCGCGAAAATCTATTTCAGCGGCCAGGGAAAATCTGGCTTTGTGTTGGGGGCAACCTATAACTATTCGCCAGACGGCGACAGCTTCCCTTTTATCAGCCTGGCGTATCGCTATTGAGGCTTCCCTGAGATAGCAGGTTGGGAACATACTGACCTGCTTTCATACAATCTGCATTCGCTTCGTGGTTTTCTAAATCAATAAAAACACGATGTTGGACCAACTGTTTGGCTTCTCTAAACCACGGCTTATCATTGAGTAAGGCTTTGAATTCACCGGACTGCAACGTGCGTTCAAAGCCGGCAGTTAAGCGCTCAGCCAGAGCGGTATTGTCTTTCTTCACGTACAGTATGAAAAACACCGGATAACGCAGGGCGAAATTAGGCGCAATCGTCAACTGCGGCACATTCGCAGCTGCCATTTCTTCAGTAATTTCGGCTGCGCCGCGGGGGTAAAAATCGGCCAGACCACGCTCTACTGCGCGGTAAGCAGAAAACCGGTCTGAGGCTAACACCGTAATGCCGTTTCGTTGCAACACCATGAAGTCCCGCCACTTGGAAGACTGCACGGCAACAAATTTTTGCAGTGCGGGTAAAGAGTTTACCTGAGTGATGTTATTGTCATCCTGTCTCACTACCGCAAGTCTTATCCCGAACAAGCCCGCTGTAGACGGGACAGCAATAGGTGTATAGTCCTGGTTGCGTTCACGGGTACACGTTGCCCAGGCAATATCTGCAATATCTTCATTCAGGTTACGCAGTTGGCGCTCTTCTTCTACGGGAATTTTGACGCGTACAACCTTCATTTCGCCAAAGTCTTCCTGCGTAGCTTCAATGGCAAGTTGCAGCTGTTCGTAGAGGTAATCAATGATGGCATGAGTCGTGGTAAAGGTTGGCGCCCTTAGTATTTGAGAAGCATTAGCGCTGGCACTGAAGCCAATCGCGCAGCACCACACTGCAACTATCCATTTGCGCATTGTCAACTTCCTCTAACCCCAGTCAAAAAAAGTATAGTGTATCTTTTTAAAAAGGTAGAAATTTGATTGCTATTTCATGGTGCAAAGCGCCGGTGCGGAGTATCTCTGCGTATGTTAAACCGGCGAATGTTGTGCAGGCGAGTGTTATGCCTGAAAGCGTGAATCGGACTGCGCTGCGGCTAATTCTGTTTGCAACCAATGACGGGCGGCGGTTTCATCTTCAAAAAACGCCACATTGTGACCTTCACTGCCATATATCAATTCAAACTGATACTTAGACAGCCGAGGGGCCTGAACATCGTTTAATACTACTGCAGTAGCAACACGCCCAAGCGTTAATTCATGACTGACTTGTTTCTGTAGTTTTTGAATGGCTTCCGGTACGTACACGGCTTCACCGGAAAATAAACCAAGTACTCCCCACGGGCTGCCGTAAAGGGCTTGAACTTGTTGCATAATGCTAGCGTCGGTTAATTGCAGGGATTCACTGTTCCAAGGGCCGCTGCCCGACAGCACAAGTACCCTGCCTTCAACAGCAATACTCAGAGAACCATGCATGCTAAATCGTCGAACCATAGACTCCTTCCCGACGTGATTGTCATATCCATATTGTGGAAGTGTGCATTTAATTTGCAGAAAATACCAGTAAAAGAGGTGACTGACCCATGCCCAAAGATAGCCAGCCACCCTGAGGAAGTGTTGCGTTATAGTTGTGGTGGTGGGATATGTACCCGGCCTTCCATAAGGATGCGTGCTGAGCGACTCATTACTGCCTTGGTGGCCTGCCACTTTCCGTTTACTTGTTGTGCTTGTGCGCCGACTGCCAACGTGCCGGAAGGATGCCCGAATACCACACTTTCACGGTCGATTCCGCCGGCCGCATCGTTCACCAGTGTGCCGGGGATAGCGGCTGCGGTAGCAATGGCGACAGCTGCCGTACCCATCATGGCATGGTGAAGCTTGCCCATCGACAGCGCTCTTACCAGCACATCGATATCGTCGATGCCAATGGCTTTGCCACTCGAAGAAGTGTAAGGCGCTGGCGGTGCGACAAACGCAATCTTAGGCGTATGCTGACGCCCGGCTGCTTCAGACAAATCGTTGATTAAACCCATTTTAATCGCGCCATGTGCGCGCAGTGATTCAAAGCGGGCCAATGCTTCAGTGTCATTGTTGATCGCATCCTGAAGTTCAGTGCCGGTGTAGCCAATGTCGGCCGCATTTACGAAAATGGTAGGGATGCCCGCGTTGATCATGGTTGCATTCAGCGTACCGAATTCAGGTACCGTTAGCTCATCAACCAGGTTGCCGGTAGGGAACATGTCGCCTTCGCCGTCCGCCGGATCCATGAACTCGACTTTGACTTCTGCGGCTGGGAATGTGACGCCATCCAGCTCAAAATTACCGGTTTCCTGCACTTCACCATGGGTGATCGGTACGTGTACGACGATTTCTTTGCCGATATTAACTTGCCAGACCCGGACGACGGCCACGCCGTTTTGAGGGATTTTGTCGGCGTCGACCAGACCATTATTGATAGCAAACGCGCCTACTGCTGCGGTTAAGTTGCCGCAGTTGCCACTCCAGTCAACAAAAGCCTTTTCGATAGCAACCTGACCGAACAGGTAATCCACATCGAAGCCGTCGCGTTCGCTCTTGCTCAGGATCACTGTTTTACTGGTGCTGGATGTAGCGCCGCCCATGCCATCGGTTTGTTTACCATAGGGGTCCGGGCTGCCAATGACGCGCAGCAACACGGCATCTCTGTATGCGCCGGGTTGTTGTGCTTCAGCGGGCAAGTCAGCAAGGTTAAAAAATACCCCTTTGCTGGTGCCACCGCGCATGTATGTGGCCGGAATTTTGATTTGCGGTGCAAATGTCATGATACATTCTCACTGTTGATGGAAAGCGCGGGGGCAGTGCCCCCACCTTGTCTTTCGTCGGGTGCTGTTAGCTGGCCTGGGCTTCCAGGAAGTCCTTAGCGAAGCGTTGCAGTACACCGCCTGCTTCGTAAATAGACACCTCTTCGGCAGTATCCAGACGGCAGGTCACCGGTACTTCAATGCTTTCGCCATTGGTGCGGTTAATCACCAGTGTTAGCGTTGTACCGGGCGTTCTTTCGCCTTTCACATCGTAGGTTTCGGTGCCATCGAGGCCCAGCGTAATACGGTTAGTACCGGCTTTAAATTCCAGCGGTAACACACCCATACCAATCAGGTTGGTGCGGTGAATACGCTCGAAACCTTCGGCGACAATCACTTCTACACCCGCCAGACGGACGCCCTTTGCGGCCCAATCACGTGACGAGCCCTGACCATAGTCAGCACCGGCCACAATGATGAGCGGTTGTTTGCGTTCCATGTAGGTTTCAATGGCTTCCCACATGCGGGTCACTTTGCCTTCCGGTTCAATACGCGCCAATGAACCTTGCTTCACCTTGCCGTCTTCCTTCACCATTTCATTGAACAGTTTCGGGTTGGCCAGCGTAGCGCGCTGCGCTGTGAGGTGGTCTCCCCGGTGCGTCGCATAGGAGTTAAAGTCTTCTTCCGGCAGTCCCATTTTCGCCAGGTATTCGCCGGCTGCACTGCTTGCCAGAATCGCGTTCGACGGCGATAAGTGATCAGTCGTGATATTGTCGGGCAAAATCGCCAGTGGACGCATTCCTGTTAGCGTGCGTTCTGCTGCCAAGGCACCTTCCCAATAAGGCGGACGACGAATATAGGTGCTCATTTCGCGCCATTCGTACAGCGGGTCAATGTGTTCACCGTAATCGACGGACAAATCAAACATCGGCTCATAGACCTGACGGAACTGCTCGGGTTTCACCGAGGCTTTCACTACCGCATCGATTTCTTCGTCGGTCGGCCAGATATCTTTGAGCGTGACTGGGTTGCCGTCCTGATCAAAGCCCAGCGGGTCTTTTTCGATATCAACTCGCACAGTGCCGGCAATGGCGTAAGCAACAACCAGTGGTGGTGATGCCAGGAACGCTTGCTTGGCATACGGATGAATACGGCCGTCGAAGTTACGGTTTCCTGACAGCACGGCAGTGGCGTACAAGTCGCGGTCGATGATTTCTTGCTGGATACGCGGGTCCAATGCACCACTCATGCCGTTACAGGTAGTACAGGCAAAAGCGACCACACCAAAACCAAGCTGTTCTAAATCTGGCAGTAAACCGGATTCTTCCAGGTACATTTTCACCACTTTGGAACCGGGAGCCAGTGACGATTTAACCCAGGGCTGGCGAACCAGACCTTTGGCATTGGCGTTACGAGCCAGCAAGCCGGCCGCAATGACGTTGCGCGGGTTACTGGTATTGGTACAGCTGGTGATGGCGGCAATGATCACCGCACCGTCCGGCATCAGACCTTCCTGTTTTTCAAAACGGCCTGCAATACCGCGTGCAGCCAGGTCGCTGGTGGGCAAGCGTGCGTGCGGGTTAGACGGACCTGCCATATTACGGGTTACTGAAGACAAATCGAAGGTCAGTACACGTTCGTATTCTGCACCTGTTAAGGTGTCGGCCCACAGACCCGCTTGTTTGGCGTAGGTTTCTACCAGTTTAACTTGTTCTGCATCGCGGCCCGTTAACGTCAGGTAGTCCAGGGTTTGCTGGTCAATGTAGAACATCGCCGCCGTTGCGCCGTATTCTGGTGTCATGTTGGAAATGGTCGCACGATCACCTAACGTCAGGTGTGCTGCACCTTCACCGTAGAATTCCAGGTAAGCCGAGACAACGCGTTCTTTGCGTAAGAATTCAGTAAGTGCCAACACGATGTCTGTAGCGGTAATGCCGGGTTGGGGTTTACCGGTTAACTCAACACCGACGATGTCTGGCAGGCGCATGTATGACGCACGGCCTAGCATTACGCTTTCAGCTTCAAGACCGCCTACACCCACGGCAATAACGCCTAGTGCATCTACATGAGGGGTATGGCTGTCGGTGCCTACCAGTGTATCCGGGAAGGCTACGCCGTCTTTGGCGTGTACCACTGGTGACATTTTTTCCAGGTTGATCTGGTGCATAATGCCGTTGCCAGGTGGGATCACGTCAACGTTTTTAAACGCCGTTTTTGTCCAGTTAATAAAGTGGAAGCGGTCGTCGTTACGACGGTCTTCAATGGCGCGGTTCTTTTCAAAAGCATCTGGTTCGAAGCCTGCGTGCTCAACGGCCAGTGAGTGGTCCACGATTAACTGTGTCGGGACGACCGGGTTGACCTTGGACGGGTCACCACCTTGCTGGGCAATCGCGTCACGTAAACCGGCCAAGTCTACCAGCGCGGTCTGGCCCAGAATGTCATGACACACCACCCGGGCCGGAAACCACGGGAAGTCCAGATCGCGTTTGCGATCGATAAGCTGGATCAGTGAGTCCCGCAGTGTTTCAGGGGGGCAGCGGCGAACTAAGTTTTCCGCGTGAACGCGAGAGGTGTAGGGCAGGGTATCAAAGGCGCCAGGTTTGATGGCGTCAACCGCTTCCCTGGCGTCGAAAAAATCTAAAGTTGTGCCTGTCAGGTTCTTTCTGTATTGGGTATTCATGAGGGTTCCACACGGTCTGGGAAGGACCGCTTCGACGGTATGAAGCGGTCATTCTGTGTTATTGACGCTTACGCGCGCTCAGCAATGGGCGTCACTGCGCGCAGATCTTCACCGGTATATTCCGCTGATGGGCGAATAATGCGGTTGTCAGCGCGTTGTTCCATAACGTGAGCGGCCCAGCCAGTCAGTCGTGACATCACGAAAATAGGCGTGAACAGTTTGGTTGGGATGCCCATGAAATGGTAAGCCGATGCATGGAAAAAGTCGGCGTTACAGAACAGTTTCTTCTCTCGCCACATGACTTCTTCACAACGGACCGAAACCGGGTAAAGCACCTCGTCGCCCACGTCTTTTGCCAGTTTTTCAGACCAGCCCTTGATGATTTCGTTACGCGGATCGGATTCGGAGTAAATGGCGTGGCCAAAGCCCATGATTTTCTCTTTGCGCGCCAGTTTGCCCATCATTTCTTCTTCAGCGTGATCAGCCGAGGTAAAGCCTTCGATCATTTCCATGGCGGCTTCGTTGGCACCACCGTGAAGCGGGCCGCGCAGAGAGCCAATCGCACCAGTAATGCACGAGTGCATATCTGAAAGCGTTGAGGCGCAGACGCGCGCAGTGAACGTAGAGGCATTAAACTCGTGCTCTGCGTACAGAATTAACGACACGTGCATAACCTGTTCGTGCAACTCATTGGGTTTTTCACCGTGCAATAAGTGCAGGAAGTGCGCGCCAATAGAATCGTCGTCAGTTTCAACGTCTACTTTTACGCCGTCGTGAGAGAAGCGATACCAGTAGCAAATGATACTTGGGAAACAAGCCAGCATGCGGTCGGTAACAGCGTCTTGCTCGCTGAAGTCTTTTTCCATTTCAAGGTTGCCCAGCATAGAGCAACCAGTGCGCAGTACGTCCATTGGGTGAGCGTCAGCAGGAATGCGTTCAAGTACATCTTTCAGAGCTTGTGGCAAACCACGCATACTTTTCAGCTTGGCTTTGTATGCATCGAGTTCCTGTTGGTTAGGCAGCTTGCCTTTTAAAATGAGATAGGCAACTTCTTCGAACTGGCAGTTGTTTGCAAGGTCTTTAACATCGTAACCACGATAGGTCAGGCCTGAGCCTGAAACACCTACGGTTGACAGGGCGGTCTTACCTGCAACCTGGCCGCGTAAACCTGCGCCACTTAGAGCTTTAGCCATTGTTTATCTCCTCGTTAATTTTTTTGTAGGGTACAGCGTGTCAGCCAGCAGGCGGATTGTGTTCAATCCTTGTTGGGCAATGCTGGCTGGCATCATTATTTGTTTTTACCTTCGGCGAACAAGGCATCGAGCTTTTGTTCGTAATCGTGGTAGCCAAGGTAATCATAGAGTTCCATGCGTGTTTGCATCATGTCGACAACCGCTTTCTGGTCACCGTCATTCAGGATAGTCTGGTATACCATTTCTGCCGCTTTGTTCATGGCACGGAATGCACTCAGTGGGTATAGCACCATCGCAGCTCCCCATTCACCGAGCTGCTCTTTGTTCCACAGCTCGGTCTGACCAAACTCGGTAATGTTGGCAAGAATCGGCACATCCAACGCGTCTGCGAAAGCGCGGTAGTGTTCTTCGGTTTTCACTGCTTCGGCGAAAATACCGTCTGCGCCTGCTGCTACATAGGCTTTGGCGCGCTCGATAGCTTTTTCCAGCCCTTCCTGCGCAAAAGCGTCGGTGCGGGCCATGATGAAGAAGTCTGGATCGGTGCGTGCATCGACGGCTGCTTTGATGCGATCGACCATCTCTTCGGTAGAGACGATTTCTTTATTGGGGCGGTGACCACAACGCTTCTGGGCCACCTGGTCTTCCATGTGCACGGCCGCAGCGCCGGCCTTTTCCATATCTTTAATGGTTTTGGCGATGTTAAATGCGCCGCCCCAGCCGGTATCGATATCCACTAGTAATGGCAAGTCACAGGCAGAGGTTATGCGCTGCACATCAGCAATCACGTCGTTTAGTGACGTCATGCCTAAATCCGGTAGTCCGTAGGACGCGTTGGCAACGCCGCCGCCCGACAGGTAAATGGCCTGATGCCCAATGCGTTTTGCCATCATGGCACTGTAGGCGTTGATGGTACCTACGATTTGCAATGGCTTGTTGTCGGCCAGTGCTTGTCGAAATTTTTTGCCTGCGCTCATCTATCGTTCTCCGGAATTTAGGATTGAAGCAACTTGCGTTCAATGTTGTTTTTTGAATACAAAATGTGGCGGCGCATTAGCATTTCTGCCAATTCTTCATCGCGATTGGCGATGGCCTGCACAACATGTTTGTGTTCGTCGAAGGCCGTGGTAACCCGTGGGCCTGCCATACCTAACTGCACCCGATACATGCGGATCAGGTGGTAAATACCGTTTACCAGTACTTCAATAAGGTGTTGATTTTTGCTGCCAAGAATAATGCGATAGTGGAAATCCAGATCGCCGGCTTCCTGGTAGTAGCTGTTGCCGTCTTTGACGGTTTGAAAATGGTTGTCTAACAGAGCGGTAAGGTCGGCGATTTCTTCGTCTGACATATTTTTTGCGGCAAGTCTGGCGGCCATGCCTTCCAGCGCTTCGCGAACCTGATACAACTGAATCAGCCCGTCTGGTGTCAGCGAGACCACTCGGGCTCCCACGTTCGCACGTCGCTCGACGAGGTGGCAGGCCTCCAGGCGGTTAATGGCTTCGCGGATAACAGCCCGGCTAACCTGATACTTTGTCGACAGTTCAGTTTCACTGAGTTTACTGCCGGCAGGAATGTCTCCCTCTACGATATCGCTTCGAAGCTGGAAAAAGGTCTTATCGGCGTTGGTTACCGCTTGTTCTGTTATCACCGCAATACTCACAAAATCACTCTGCTAATACGAGGAATGTCGACAATATAGTCAAGTTGTAACGTTCGGTCAACCCGGATTGGCTTGGATTGTCGACAAAGTCAATATTCTGATGCATCTGGTTTAGACTGTTAAAAACCGGAAAACAGGTCAGAAAGCCGGCCACTAGGGCGTTTAAGGAGTATAACGAAGAGTTTGATGAGAATTCGGTGGTACCACCAAAGTATTAGGCAGTGTCTACAACAGACACTGCCAGGTGAGAGGTAACGGCAAGATCAGAATTCGTTGCTTAGAATGGTTTGAACCAGCACATTCTGTTCGTTCTCGCATTCCTCTGCCACGCCGCAATTTACGAAAACGGTAATTGAGGTGTCATTATGTGGGATATACAGGTTGGTTGTGGCGTATCCCGGCTCGTCGCCACCATGGTGGTAAATGGGGTAGCCGTTGATGATGTCTTTCATCATGCCCATACCGTAATAGACGTCGTCACCAATGTCAGTCAGGTTGTCGTCGCCAATCATTAATTCGCGAATCGATGAAGAAACAATCGTGTCATCCGTTGCTACAGCGCGCAGCAATAAGGTCATGTCTTCCACTGTCGACACCAGGGGGGCATCGGCTACGCCAATATTCTCGTAGGCTACTTTGGTGTTTAGCACTTCGCCGTTGAGATTAAAGTACCCTGAAATAATAGTACCGAGCGCTTTCTCGACGCCATTGTAATAGCTATTGTTCATGCCAAGGGGAATGAGCACGCGGTTTCGTAAAGCGCCAGCGTGGTGTTCACCCAGTACGCTGTCCAGAATCAGGCCGGTTAGCAAATAGCCACTGTTAGAATAGTTAAAGCCGGTGCCCGGAGCGAAGTCGCCTGCCTTGTCGATGGAAAATGCCAGTGCGTAAGCGTCGGTCTTCAGTGTTCCAGGGTCTGACATAATAGCCTCAAACCAGGCTTCAGCGGTATCTGGCGCAAGGTAATCATGCACGCCCGCGGTATGAGTGAGTAACTGGCGAAGTGTGATATCGGTGCCAAATTCAATACGCTCAACTAATTCATCGGGTAACCAGGTATCCAGTGTGTCATCGATATCCAGTAAGCCATCTTCGTAAAGCATCAGTGCAAGCAAGGCCGTGGCTTTCTTTCCGGCACTGCCCACAGGCATTTGCGCGTCGACCTGCATTGGCGATTGCGAGGCAAGGTCACTTAGACCTGCTGCAAGCAGCACCGTTTTTTCCGGACTGTCGATATGCAGAACAATGCCAGGCATAACATCGGAAACCGAATCATTCAGCAGCGCCTGGTAATCCAGCGGCGTGGGTTGAGGTGGAGGGATGTTAGTTTGTTGTTTAGACGAGCCTCCCCCACAAGCGCTCAGGCCGAGCAGACAAACTGAAGTAACGGCAAGGTTTGTGATAGTGCGATACATGGTGCGATCCTTTTCGTGGCAATGCCATCGCGCATTGCATATGATTAATAAGTGCTGACAACACGAACAGGATATGAAGCGCAGGGTAAAACAAAGGTGAAAAAGCGTGGACGATGCGATTGGTATAAGTGCGGCATTTAGCGGGACTTGCCAATAAAAAAGCCTGCGCGTTGCAGGCTTTCGGATATGAGTGAATAAGCAGTGTCAGTTAATGGCTTACTGATAAATCTCGAATGCTCTAATAACCCTGGCCACACCGTCTACATGGCGGGCAATTTCCACCGCGGCCGTGGCTTCCTGGTTAGTGACCAGGCCCATTAAAAACACTTCCGAGTCTTCAACAATAATGCTGATCTGAGAAGTGGGAACTTTGTCTGACGCCAGTATCTTGGTGCGGATTTTGGTGGCTAACCAGCGATCGTACAACACGGTTGAACCTGCGATTGGCTCGCCCACCCGGGCCTGGTTGTGGATCTTCTGGATATAGCGAATGCTCTTAACCAGAGATTCAGCTTCCGCAATGGCCTGTTGATCAGGCGCCTGACCGGTTATGAGTGCAACGCGATTGTACACCGTTACCTCGATATTGGCGTTTTCACGCAGGTTGTCGCTTTCGCTGATCAATTTTGAGGCTTTGCTTTCGGCATTCATGTCATCCAGCTGGGTACCCGCTGTGCGGCGGTCTACCGAAACGGATACCGCCGTTGCACTTACGGCACCTACAGCGACAACTGCGCAGCCGTTTAACTGGCCAAGCAGTAACACCGAACCAAACGCCAAAAGTAAGCGTTTGGCTTGTTGTTTATTACATATCGTCGAAATCATGGGCTGGGAATAAACTGTCGTCAATACACTCGCATAAACAGTGAATCGCCAGAAGGTGCACTTCCTGTATGCGCGCGGTTCGGTTAGAAGGGACGCGAATTTCCACGTCGTGTTCACTCAAAAAGCCGGCCATTTCTCCGCCGTCTTTGCCGGTTAACGCCACTATTGTCATATCCCGGGACAGGGCCGCTTCCATCGCGTTAATGACATTGCGCGAGTTTCCGCTGGTGGATATGGCTAACAAAATGTCACCGGGCTGACCCAACGCCCTGACTTGTTTTGAGAAAACCTCGTCATAGCTGTAATCATTTGAGATAGAAGTCAGTGTTGACGTATCGGTTGAAAGTGCAATAGCCGGTAAGCTTGGGCGATCTCGCTCAAAGCGGTTAAGCATTTCGGAAGAGAAGTGCTGTGCATCACCCGCCGAGCCGCCATTGCCACAGCTCAGAATTTTGTGCCCGTGAATAAGGGCTTCCACCATCATATTGGCGGCTTTTTCAATGGCTGCCGGTAACATTTCCGAGGCAGCGATTTTAGTTTGAATACTTTCAGTAAAATTGGCTTTTATATTTTCAATCATTGGTTTGCAAAGGTCTAAGTGAAATACAACAACACGATGTGTCAGACACCAATGTTCTTAATCCAGTTCACTTTTTTGTTATCGATTACAAGAGCGTCCAGCCGCATTGGCGCCATGGACGGATTTACGCCATTATCACTTAAATAGCGCTGAAAGGCAGCACCCATTCTGCGGATTTTTGCCGGACTGATGGTTTCTGCGGCGCTGCCATAATGGCTTTTGCTGCGAAATTTCACTTCAACGCAAACCCAGGTTTCTTTGTCGCGCATAATCAGGTCAAGCTCGCCGCCACGGAAACACACGTTTTTGGCTACAAGCGTCAGCCCTTGCTGTTGGAGGTATGCACAGGCACGAGATTCCTGATCAAACCCAATCAGCCGGGCCGTCTTCATTGTGTGCCGACTACCTGTATGGTTTCCTGGTTCACGACTGCTTCAGGCAATGTGCGAACCACTTCGCGTTGGCCGTTAATTTTGAGGGTGCCCGTCAGGCCTTGGTATTCCAACTGCGGCAACCAAACCATCTGACCCAGTCGTGGCAGAATATTGTAGGCATCTACTCCGAAGGCAAATAAGCGCTGCAAGCTGGTAGGACGCTGGGGCCATAACTCGCGGGTTAAGTTAGCCAGGTGTGGCTCAGGGTTGGTCGGCAACACCCAGGGCATATCCAGAAAGTGCAGGTTTTGCAGATCCCGCCATTGATTACGAGACTGGGTATAGTCAACCGAGCGGGATGTGGCATATACCGGCACCGATTCGCCACTGAAAGGGCTGATACTGGCTTCGATAACCGGGTTGAGTAACTCAGTTTGTTCCGGAGAGGCAAATACCACTATCGCGTCAATATCGAGTCGGTTGCGGGGCAGGTTGTATAACTCTACATCCACAAAACTTTGAATTTCCTTAATGCGTTCTTTACTTTGCGCGACGTCTAGTGCTTCCTGAATGCCATCGCGCAAACCGGCGTTGTCCGTGTAGGTGACCAGGGTAGGGGCACTGTGTTGATGACTCGCCAGGCCCGCAGTGAGCTTTTGCCATTGGCTTATAAAGGCCTCTTGCATGCGTTGATGAAGCGAGTGCTCCGATGCCACCAGGATGGGCGCTGATTTACCTTGTTCGAATACCTGATTAGCTAACTGCCGCGCTTCATCTTCAGGTGCCAGCGCATAGAAAATCTGTATGCCAAACGATGATGGCTGAAGTTCGTCCTGTTGCTCGTCCGCTGACAACAATAGCGGTGCTGGCGTCGTGTCGGGGCGGTTGAGTGCAAGCATTTTGACTTTAGGTGACAACAACGGCAGCAACGCGTCGACATTTTCTTTCAGCAGCGGGCCAATCACCCAATCTGCTTCAGACGCTATGTTTGCCATTGCTTCGGGCGTGGTGATGTTGGTGTCGATAAATTGTAACTGGGGGATCTGATTCGCACTTCGTGCGCTCTGGTCGTTGAAATATGCCGCCAGAATGCCTTCTTTTATGGTCATGCCCGTCGCTTGCAGGCGACCACTTAAAGGTAGAAAGACCACCACGTTGTCGCGCTTAACGGGCGCTAGATCGGTAACCTTGGTAAGCGATTCCGGCCAGTAGGTAACCAGCGGATGGCCACGATAAACTTGTCTGAACTGATTGAGTTGCTGAATTAACTGAGACTGATCGAACCCATTTTCCCGCACTAATTGCTTCAGGGCCACAAACGGTGCGACTTCGGTCAGGCGGGCGATACCCACTTCATCCTGTTCCGAGGCGTGGTTTACCCATTCCCAGGTTTGTGCAATGACATCGGGTGTAATGTCAGTGCTCTTTAACAGCGCATTGGCGGCCTGTAGCCACTGACCCAGTCGGGCATACTGCTGTGCTTTTAGTGCAAACTGTTGACGACGAAGCGTGTCGTCTGACAGGTTGCCGTTTAACAACGTTAAAACCTGTTCACTGCTGACTTTGGGATCATCCGCGTACTGCTGCGCTAACAACAGGTTATAGCGTGCTTTCAGATTTGTAGGTAGTGGGATATGACGCAGTGAATACAGGACCTGCTGAGATTTGACGGGCTCACCTGATGATTGCCATTGCTGAGCGGCCTGGATGAGATATTCCAGTGAATTGCTGTTGTCACCGTCGGATTGCCACTGCTGCTGAGCCAGTTCAATCAAGGCTTCCGGGCTCAATGGCTGTTCACTGACTTCCCGTTGCGTCACTGTCTCTGTAGGCGCAGTTCGTGTTGGGGTAGAACGGGTGGTGGGGGTAGAGCCACAGCCACTTAATACCAGTAGTGTACCGGTAACCAACAATATCGAAGTACTCAATCGAACCATAATCATCCTGCAAATGTTCATTGATGTATCCGCCGGGCGGATCGCTAGGACCTCAGTGTAACTGACTCGTCTGCAAAATCTAAGCAATATTGGTAAATCCGGCCTTATGTTCAGGGTATTTCGCAGCAATGGTTAGCGTGTGGTTTTAACCTGTGTCGCATCAGGGTATATTACGCGCAGTTTTCAGTGCGGAATACACTCATGAGTTCAGCCTCTCTTTACATTGTGCCTACCCCCATCGGTAACCTTCAGGACATCACGCAACGTGCTATCGACGTTTTGTCATCGGTCGTGTGGATTGCGGCAGAGGATACCCGGCACAGTGCAAAGCTTTTTCAGCACTTAGGCATTCAGGCCAAAACACTGTCGTTACACGACCACAATGAAGACAAACGCAGTCAGATGCTGTGCCAGAAGATACTGGACGGTGAGTCGGTTGCCTTGATCAGTGACGCGGGAACACCGCTGATAAGCGATCCAGGCTATAAGCTGGTGAGCCGGTGTCGTGAGCAAGGTATTAATGTTATTGCACTACCCGGTCCGTGCGCTGCCATTACCGCCCTGAGCGCCTCAGGTCTGGCAACGGATAAGTTCATTTTTGAAGGTTTCTTACCGGTTAAAACTGTCGCACGCCAACACGCTCTGGAAGCACTGATATCACGCCCTCATACCACGGTCTTCTACGAAGCCCCGCGTCGGATTCTGGATACTATTAACGATGTTAAGGCGGTACTGGGTAACGAGCGTCAGATTGTGCTGGCCAAAGAGCTGACAAAGACCTTCGAGCGTTATATTAGTGGTAGCGCTGAAAATGTTATTGAGTGGCTTACTGAAGACCCTGCGCATCAAAAAGGGGAGTTTGTACTGATGATCGATGGGGTGCAGGTCGATCAAAATGATATCCCCGAGGACGCCATGGCACTGCTCAAGCGCCTCAAATCTGACCTTCCACTAAAAAAAGCCGCTGCTATTGTCGCAGATCATTATCAGCTCAAGAAAAACGCTTTGTACCAGGCGGGATTGGACCTAGAATAAGTCAAAACGCACGCACGTTATCACGGGCGTGCCGCTAATAATATTGTCACCCTATAGCCTTATTTTAACTGACCTCACTGTGTTAGCGTTATGCGCCTTGCGGTGTGTTCGGTTTGGTATTCTCTTTCAGGTCACGCTGATTTCGGGGTCTTTCCCAGGGAGAGTTTTTCATGCGCGAAAAGCAGCTATCCATAGATATTGAACGCGGTAACTGGCTGGTGGATGTGATTGATGAGCACATCGATGACGGGATTTATGAGCTGGTTTCACCGGTGAAAAGTACGACGTTGCACCTTCATGACGACCATATCTATGGTTTTCAGTACAGCATTGTGGGTAAAACAAATTCGCCCTTTACCATTAAATTAAATGATGAAGTGTTGGCGGAAGGCAAGATAGGTGACAGCGGTATTAAGCGGGGCAGAGGGATTTTGTAAAAAAATGGGCAGCGGTTGGCTGCCCATTGTCTGTCTTTAAGACAACTTGCCTTTAAAGTCGCTGTAGTCGAACTGGCGAACTAATTCAAAGGTATCGTCGCTACGCAGAATACCGATTGACGGGTGTTCCACACCATTAAAGAACGTGGTCTTCACCATGGTGTAGTGCATCATGTCTTCAAACTGCAAGCGGTCACCAATATTCAACGGCTCATCAAAACTGTACACATCAATTACGTCACCGGCCAGGCATGAGTTACCGCCCAGTTTGTAATCATATGCTTTGTCGCCTGGCATGGCGGCATTTAAAATCGCCGGGCGATAGGGCATTTCCAGCACGTCCGGCATATGCGCGGTGGCAGAAATATCCAGAATCGCAATCTTGCCTTCGTTTTCGACGATGTCGACGACTTCGGCAATCAATGGACCGGTTTGCCATGCTACTGCTGAGCCCGGCTCCAAAATCACGTCCAGATGCGGGTAGCGAGATTTGAAGTCTTTCAGCGTGTTGATCAAATGATCAACATCGTACCCGGCGCGGGTCATTAAATGCCCACCACCCAGATTTAGCCACTTGAGTTGACCGAACCATTTACCAAAGCGGGTTTCCAGTGCTTTAAGCGTACGCTCGGTTGCAAATGAATCGCACTCACACAGGTTGTGGCAGTGAAAGCCTTCAATGCCGCTCAGGTCAACGCCTTCCAGCTCCGCGGCGCGAATGCCGAGGCGAGAGCCTGGTGCAGCCGGGTCATATAAAGGCGTTTCTGCTTCCTGATGCTCCGGATTGACCCGCAAGCCTTGCGACACACCAGGTAGTTGGTCCTGATAGCGTTGCCACTGGCCCAGACTGTTAAATGAAATATGGTTAACCAGTTTTGCCAGTTCCACCATATCCTGGGGTTTGTAGGCAGGTGAAAAAGCATGCACTTCTTTGCCCATTTCACTGGCCAGCTTGGCTTCCCATACTGAACTGGCGGTTGCGCCGTGCAGATACGGTTTAATGATGTCGAAGCTCGACCACATGGAAAAGCCTTTCAGGGCCAGAATGATGCGCGCGCCAGACTCGTCCTGCACACGTTTCATAAGCTCAAGGTTGCGTACCAGCTTCGCTTCTTCCAGCACATAACAGGGTGAAGGGATATCGGTACGCTGGGTTAAATCAGTCAAGGCTGCTCTCCGGGATTATTTGGCAAACGGACTGCTGTCACATTCCAGTACATGCCATGGCAGGCCGTGCTTGTTCAGCTCGTCCATGAATGGGTCTGGATCGAATTGTTCCATGTTCCAAACGCCTGGCTTATGCCATTTGCCTTGCAACATCATCATCGCGCCAATCATGGCTGGCACCCCTGTTGTGTAAGACACTGCCTGAGCGCCCACTTCTTCATTACACACTGCGTGGTCACAGTTGTTGTAGATGAAAATGGTCTTTTCCTTGCCGTCTTTCACACCGGTAATATACGTACCGATACAGGTCATGCCGGTGTAGCCTTCTGCCAGTGAACCCGGGTTGGGTAATACTGCTTTCAGGAACTCCAGAGGGACGATTTTCTGACCCTGGAATTCAACTGGCTCGATGCTGGTCATGCCAATGCCTTCCAGCACGCGCAGGTGGTTCAGGTAAGCATCGCCGAAAGTCATCCAGAAACGCGCGCGCTTCAGGGTAGGGAAGTGCTTAACAATGGATTCCAGTTCTTCGTGGAACATCAGGTATGACGCACGCACACCAATGTTCTGGTAGTCCAGATCTTCACGTACGCTCAATGGATCAGTTTCTTTCCATTCGCCATTTTCCCAGAAACGACCGCGCTGGGTGATCTCGCGAATGTTGATCTCAGGGTTAAAGTTAGTTGCAAACGCCTGACCGTGGTCACCGCCATTACAATCGACGATATCCAGGTAGTGGATTTCGTCGAAGTAGTGCTTGGCGGCGTAGGCGGTGTAAACGTTAGTTACACCTGGATCAAAGCCACTGCCCAGCAGTGCCATAATGCCTGTATCTTTGAATTTGTCCTGATACGCCCACTGCCAGCTGTATTCGAATTTAGCTTCGTCTTTTGGCTCGTAGTTCGCGGTATCCAGGTAGTCTGTTTTGGTTGCTAAACACGCGTCCATAATAGGCAGATCCTGGTACGGTAGTGCCAGGTTAACCACCAGGTCTGGCTTAACTTCGTTAATTAACGCTTCAACGGCTTTCGCGTCGTCTGCGTCAACTGCGAATACGCCTTTTACGCGGTCTGCGCCAACTTCCTGTTGCAGCGCTTCACATTTTGAAACGGTGCGGCTGGCCAGGTAAATTTCATCAAAATACTCTGGTAAACGGGCACATTTTTTAATGGTTACTGTCGCGACGCCACCGGCACCAATAATCAAAACACGAGACATATCTTTATCCCTTTTATGATGGAGGTAAATTTGGGGTGAATGCTATCAGACAGTTGAATTTTGGCAAGCAAAGTCGTGTGTCTGTGGCGATAAAGTTAACAGCTGATTTTGACAGCTATTTTTCAATTAACGGAGGCGCCAGAATAATGCGTTGGTTACTCCGGTAATAAGGGTATACCACCGAGCGTTCGGGTTTATTTGGTTCACATAACGTTATAACAATAGCATCTTGTGCCTGTTTGTCGTTGATTTCAATTTGAGCGGCATAAACCAGTGTGGCATAAGCGTCGTTGTCAGTGATGTTGTCGATAATACGCCACTGCAAATGCTCAAGTAATTGCATTTCGCCCGGGTTTTCAACACCGTGATCGTCGGAAAACAAACAGCCAATGCGACCATTTTCATAAATAGCCGCAAAAGGGTAAAACGAATTTTCCATACGCAGCAGCACTTTGCACAGTACCAAAGCCCTATCAATCAGTAACTGACTGGGGCGTGAAAAGCCGGTATGAACATCGCTCATGAAATCTCCTGTCGTTATGCTTGTTAGGTTGTAGTAAAAACGCCTGTCATGCCTCAACAGATCATTCAACCTTCGTTGAACGCGCTCCCTGCAGCCCCCCCGTATGCAACACCAGAATTCGTGTGCCTTGCGCAAA
>NZ_CFIDRX010000079.1:0-19558 GCF_984433645.1 Marisediminitalea sp. | reverse complement strand
CAGTAAAAAGATATACTCCATCGTAACTTAATTTATTAGCCTGATTTGCTCACAAAAATATCATGACACGCTGACCGGTGGCAAAAAATACATTGCTTTACAACGGACTAATATCTGAAAAATGGCGTGAAGGGTGTTGAGGCGACGGCGTATAGCCAGCAAATTGTAGCCCTATCAATGAACTGATAGGGCACCGGAACCACTCGCTAGAAAGTAACAGCTTGTTTGTTGTCGTTTTGCTTTTCTTCAGCAATGAGCATGTTCAATTCTTGCAACAACTCATACTCGCGTACTTTAATTGTACCCAATTCAAACGTTATTTCTTTTTTACGTTCAGTTGGGCTGTAGCCTGGCATCCTGCGTCGTGTTTCAATGCTGGCAATATTGGTTACTTTACCAAAACCTACATTACCCTCGTCTGAAGACAGTTGTATACCCGAGCCGTATTCAATTGAAGACTTCTCAAAGTCCATCATCCGCTCTGATTGCAAAGGAGATGAATGACTGCTTTGCATAGACTGGTTCTTGTGTGCTTCGATTTCTTCAGCACGATCCATAGCACGTAATTTACGTGCAAAGATTTCCAATCCGACCCTGTTTACCGACACGCCCATTTCAAGGCACTGTTTATAGGTAACATCATTGTTTTTATAGTTATTCGCTCTTACCAAGCTCTTAACTGTTTCTAATTTTTCCATTTTAGCGCACTTTTTTATACCGGATTCAAACAGCGATCTGGTTGGTTTATATGGATATTATTATTTTCTATCGACAAAATGCCGATATTCTGCGTTATATTACTGTTGAATATTTGTACATGCAATACTACGAAAGTCAAACTTTTGACACATTTTGACCGAGTTTGTCAAAAAACAAACATAAATACTGCTGGTCGGTGCAGTTTGGCGCGTATACTCAGTGTACTTAAAGCAAACGAATTAACTAATGAGCGTAACGTGAATAAAGTTGAGCGGTTTACAGCAATAAAACGCGTGCTGATTATTGAAGGGGGTGTAAACTTGTTACTTACCCTCACTAAACTGGTAGTTGGGTTGTTAACGCATTCATCCGTTATCCTTGCCGACGCGCTGCATTCACTTACTGATTTATTTAATAATGTGATTGCGTTCGTTGCCATAAGAATCAGCCAAAAACCCGCCGACAAATCCCACCCTTACGGACACCAGAAGTTTGAGTATCTGGCTATTTTCTTATTGGCGGTTTTACTTTCTGTGGTGTCGTTGGAGCTGGTCTTATATGCCATTGAGCATCACGGCAATGTCGTTGAACAAAATGTTACGGGACTGGTCTTGCTGATAGTGGCAATTGCTGTCAACTTTTTACTGAGTCGCTGGCAAATGCGAAAGGCGTCTGCGCTCAAATCGGAATTGTTGGCTGCCGATGCGAAACATACCTTGAGCGATGTACTTACATCGATTGCAGTACTGGTTGGCTGGCAACTAGCAGCGTCTGGTTGGTATTGGCTGGATACCGTGTTTTGTTTGGGCGTTGCGGTATTAGTTGGTAATTTAGCCTGGGAACTGTTTCAGCAAGCGTTACCCGTGTTGGTAGATGCAAAAGCTGATGATGAGGCCCTGTCAGCAGAAGTGCTTTCTCGTCATTCAGCGTCATTTGAACATATTACCAGAGTAACAAATGTGAGAACCCGCCGAATGGGAGAGCAGGTTAATGCTGACCTTACATTGTTGGTATCACCCGATTTAACGATCACTGAAGCTCACAATCTGGCCCACGAATTTGAAGACTATCTCAAAACACAGGTAGAACTCGATGATGTTGTGATACACATTGAGCCAGACCTTTCATCTCAACGGAGTTAACGTGCGAAACAGGGTTTTGTTTATTGTAACCATCGGCTTGATGTCGGCTTTGCTATTGGCTTTTACCTACAATGGCTACTGGTGGGTTGTTGGTATTTTTGGGTTGTTACTGGCGATAGCTATTCACGACATAGTACAAAAACGCCACTCGCTGCTGGCAAACTTCCCATTAGTCGGCAGGATGCGCTGGATTATTGAGGAGCTTAGACCGTTTGTTCAGCAGTACTTGCTTGAAACAGAAACCAGTGGTCGACCCATTAGCCGTATGTTTCGCTCAATTGTGTATCAGCGCGCGAAGAATAGTTTAGATACCGTGCCATTTGGCACGCAAATCAACACCTATCAATCGGGCTATGAATGGATAGGGCACTCGTTATCAGCGCTGAGTGTGGACGAGCTGGACGAAGATCCCCGAGTGGAAATTGGTGGGCCAGACTGCTCTCAACCCTACAAAGCCAGCTTGCTGAATATCTCTGCAATGAGCTTTGGTAGCTTAAGTAAAAATGCGGTGCTTGCACTGAACAAAGGCGCAAAATTAGGCGGCTTTTACCAGAATACCGGAGAGGGAGGTCTGACGCCGTACCATCTTGAAAACGGTGGAGACATTGTCTGGCAGATAGGCACGGGGTACTTTGGGTGTAGAAATAAAGACGGCACATTTAACCCGCTTACTTTTCAGGAAAAAGCCCGTCTACCAGCGGTAAAAATGATCGAAATTAAACTTAGCCAGGGCGCGAAACCGGGTCATGGCGGTATTTTACCTGCACACAAAAATACCCCCGAAATTGCTGAAATTCGCGATGTGCCAGTCGCCACAGATGTAATATCACCTCCAACACACATTGCGTTTTCAACCCCTGTTGGGTTACTTGAATTTGTAAAAACACTGCGCGAACTAAGTGGTGGTAAACCAGTTGGTTTTAAACTGGCCATTGGCCGAAAAAGTGAGTTTATTGCTGTGTGCAAAGCCATGAAGCAGTCTGGGATCACCCCCGATTTTATAACCGTGGATGGCGGAGAAGGTGGTACGGGGGCGGCGCCATTGGAATATTCGATTAGCATTGGTTTTCCATTGCGCGAAGCATTGGCCTTTGTCGATGATTGTCTGGTTGGATTTGGGCTGCGCGATAAGATCAAAATAATTGCTTCCGGGAAAATCATCACTGCGTTCCAAATGGTGAAAAACTTGTCGCTAGGCGCAGATGTTTGTAATAGCGCCAGGGGAATGATGCTTGCGCTAGGATGCGTTCAATCTTTGTCGTGCCATACCAACACGTGTCCGACTGGGGTAGCTACCCAGGATCCGTCTCTTTATAAGGGGTTGGATATCAAGGATAAAAGCGCACGGGTTGCTATGTTCCATCATAAAACCGTAAAAGCGATGGTGGACATATTATCTTCCACTGGGCATCGTTCTTCACAGGATCTCAACCGGACACATATTTTCAGACGCGTAGATCAACAAACTATTAAACGATACGACGAGATTTTCCCTCTCATTGAGCCGGGTAGTTTTTGTGGCGAACAGGTGCCAGAAGCCTATGCGCTACACATAAAAGAAGCGTCTGCCACCTCGTTTAAACCTGTAAATATTCTTGCTCAGGTAGAAAATAAAACCCAAACCGTCAGTAGTACGTAGGAAATATTGATTAAAATCAACAGTTATTACACATTGTTATTCTATACTTACCCTATAGAAGACAGCCAAAAGGAGGCTGAATTATGAGTGGTTATAACCGTGTTTTAGTAGCAATTGATGTGTTCTCTAATGAACATGAAGCCGTAGTTGACAAAGCGCTGGCCGTTGCGGGTTCTCCTACAAAAATCAATCTGATTTATGTGGCTTACCCACAAACAAATTTTGAACCTTACGGATTATTCCTGGAACGAGACTTCTCTGAAGAAGTACGCGAACAGGCGCAGAAAAAACTACAGGGCATTGCCGATGGCCACGGAATCCCGCGCACTCACGTTCAGGTAGCTATTGGCTCTGCTGCGGAAGAAATTCACGAAGTCGCGAAAAAGCTCGGCGCAGATTTAATTGTGCTGGGCACACACGGACAAAGTGGCGTCCAGTTATTATTAGGCTCTACAGCCAGTTCTGTATTGCATGGCATCGAGTGCGACTTGTTGGCAGTAAAAGTTTAACTGCCGGTAACAATTACAGCTACAGGCACTGATTTTGTCTGTGTAGGGCAGTGAGCTCCCAACCGCTCACTGCTTTTTTTATTCCTTATTTTCCTCTCTTAATGTGCTGCTTGATTCGTTTTATGAACGCTGAGTTAGTTAGCAATGTTGATTAACTTTCGGACCCAAAATGCCACGTAAATAACTAGGTTCTCTGGATCGATAAAATCGGTATGCATAACGATTGCAGCCCTAAAATGGTTACGCGTAACGATTTTAAGGTTATGATATTTAACAATTTTAACTGTGCTTGACGTTTTTCTCAGGTAAAAGCTTATTACTGCGAGTAAAGCTTACCCTTGTGATTACTAGCAAGTTGAAACGACTTTTCTGGCACAGCAATAATGAGGTAATTCAACACATAAAAATATCTACTCGACTTTTTAAGGCTATTTCTCGTCCAACTGCTCTTGCTGTAAATTGATTGCCGTAATGGGAAAGGGGATCACAATTCCTTCTTTCTGATAGCGTTTATGAAGCGCTTTAATAAACATGGATTTGACGAAGAAGCGATTGAAGTATTCTTTGGTGCGAAGCATAACAGTGAAGTTAATACTGGAATTATCGAAAGTATGATAAACCACGAAAGGCTCGTAGGTTTCTACGCCCCATTCATGCTCAAGCAGCACCTGATTAGCCACTTCCAGTGTTACCTGTTCAACGAACTCTAAATCTGAATTGTAATGCACTCCGACTTCTACTGGCACAGAGAGCTCTTTTTCCGGATAGTAATAATTAATGATTTTTGACTGAGATACCTTTCCGTTGGGCACAATAACGATGTTATTAGGTAACATTTTGATCCAGGTAGAACGCCAGCCGATTTTTTCTACAAAACCTTGTTCGCCGCTTTCCAATTCAATGAAATCACCAATACGGAAGGGCTTATCAATAAGAATCTGAACGCCTGAGAAAAAGTTTTCTAGGGTGGGCTGTAAGGCAAGTGCGACTGCAAGCGAGGTAATACCCAATGACGCAATCAATGGCGTAACAGAAATACCCATTGAGCCCAGTACCAACAGAATGCCCAGGCCAATTAGGCAGGCCCTAATGGCCCCACTGGCGATACTGCGCGTGTTGGTTAACAATGAAGAGCGAGCGGCATAGACCTTTATGGCGTAGGTGACCCAACGTTCGATAAACAAAATAAAGGTAATAATTATTAACGCGCGAATAACGTCTGCAATGACACTACTTTGTTCATAAGACCAGATCCCTGTTATGTCGAGTCCGAAACGAGCCAGCCATAACAGAATCGTGAAGATAATCAGGTTGAGAGGCGCATTGAGAGCGAGGGCGAGTACCTGGTAAAAATGGGTAACCTGACTGTCTTGTGCACGTATTTGATTGCGAAGTCGCACCAAAAACAGGCGTTTTGCCATGTATAGGCACAACACAACCACAATACAGGCAGAGGCAATAAGCGATTGTTCAACGGTTAAAATGTTCGATAAATCCATAGGTTAACGACTCTCCCGGCTACCGGGTAAAGGTTTTGACACACCCGGTAACAGGAAAACTTGCAAATGACACACCAGAGATTCACATTCTCGTCGCATTAGTTTGCTACTATGCGACTCTCGCAGTTACAGGAACACACTATGTTTGTTACGAAGGTCACAGGGTATAAGCGTTTGTATTACGCTACCTGGTATTCTTTAAAAGGGTTAAAAGCGGCTTTTTTAAGTGAGCCCGCGGTCCGACAGGAAACGTTTTTACTGGTTGTGGGTATTGGTATTAGCCTATGGCTCGACGTCACCATAGTAGAGAGAATACTGATGATCGGCAGCCTTTTGATGATTATTATTGTGGAACTGTTGAACAGTGCAGTTGAAGCGGTTGTCGATAGAATCGGCCTTGAGGTTCACGAACTGAGCGGCAAAGCCAAAGACATTGGCTCAGCCGCTGTTTTTATGGCCATTATGCTGGCCTTGTTGTGTTGGGGCGGTATTTTATACGGGCTATTTTTCTAGGTTTGTTAGCCGGCGCAAGTCTTTGAACCAGTAGCCGCCGGCGATTATCACACCGAACGCACAAATGCCTCCCAGCAGTGTTGCATTTACCGGCCCTAAAGCGGCTGCAGTACTACCGGCTCTGAAATCACCCAACTGATTTGATGATGCGATAAATATGGAGTTAGCAGCACTGACCCTGCCACGTAAAGCATCTGGCGTATTGAGTTGCACAACTGCCCCGCGAATTACCACACTGATCATATCTGAGGCACCATAAACAAATAGCGCGATGGCAGAAATCCATATATTGGTTGAAAGCCCAAATACCAAAATGGAACCAGCAAATATGAGCAAGGCGTTAAATAAAGTGGCTCCGGTCTGAGCGAATTCGGTTTTAAAGCGAGACAGGTAGATCCCCATTAATACCGCACCGGCCGCAGGCATAGCGCGAAGAAGGCCGAGTCCTTCAGGACCCACATGCAATATGTCTGCAGCATAGACTGGTAACAATGCAACCACACTGCCAAGCAGCACTATAAACAAGTCCAGACTCAAGCTGCCGAGAACGATTTGATTGTGTTTTAGAAACCGCAGGCCGCCTAATAAATCACGCTTGCCACCGGCTGTATTCGCCGCGCCCATTGCGGGAAGCTGTAAAAAACTAATTAACGTGCCGCATGCGCCGCACACCAGTAACCAGTAGATATTTCGGTCGAGTAGGGCAATCAGCAAACCCGCTATAAAAGGGCCTATCGTGAGCGCTAAATTCCAAACAGTGCTGGTAACTGCCACAGCCTGGTTTAGCTGATGTGATTTAACCAGATTTGGAAGGGTTGCTTGAAGTGTGGGTGACATAAACGCTTTTGCACAGCCATAAACACTGATAAGCGACAACAGCCACCATTTATTAAAATCAGGTGTTTGCATAAGCAATGCAAAACCAACCAGTACGGTTAACTGTGCCGTTGCGCCCAGTACCAGGATTTTGCTTCGGGATAAATGATCCACAACCCAACCGGTAATGGGAAAAAGCAGATAGACGGGGACTATTTGAAATAGTCCCACTAACGCTAGGTCGAACGGGTCTTTCGTGAGTTGATACAAATGCCAGGCAAATGCTACACCCATTATGGACTCGATAGTACTAAATACACCCCGGCCAGCCAGGAACCAGGAAAATTGAGAAGAAAACAGCGGAGTCTGTGTCATTCGTGCGGGAAATGAACTAACAAAATAAGGCGGTTATACTACCACTATTTACTGTGGCTTGTCTGACTTAAGTTGAGAAATCAACTTGTTTAACGACATCGGTTTGCCAAAATGATAGCCTTGGCCAAATGCAATGCCGGCATCGAGCAGTGCCACGCGTTGCTTGTCATTTTCAATACCTTCGGCAACGATATTCACATTGATATTCTTTGCAATATCGACCACATGGGGAATCAGTGAAGAACGAATAGAGCCATCTTCCATTTCACTTACGAAACTGCGATCAATTTTGAGCGTGTGACAAGTAAACTGGCGTAACTGTCCCAAATTTGAATACCCGGTACCAAAGTCATCAATGGCGACCTGAAAGCCGGATTCGGTTAACGATTTAAGCGTATTCTTGCTGGATGAGCTTGCCAGTTGCTCACTTTCAGTCACTTCGACGACCAGGTTAATATTCTTCAGTGTGTTCAGAGGGTGAGTTTCAATTGCCAGTACACGACCGTTATCAATATCCCGGGCAAAGAAGTTAATGTTGACCTTAAAAGTGCCGAGTGAGTTGCACTCAGGAGATAAATCGCTAAAAACGCGATTCATGATTTGAACAGAAAACTCCCATGTTTTATTACTGTCCTGAATAACGGGGATGAATTCGTCAGGAAAGATTGGGCCGGTATTGTCTTTAAATCGGGCCAGGACTTCACAGCCAATGACATGACCGGAACTCAGTGACACGATGGGTTGATATTCACAGTAAAATTGCTTGGTTTTTAGCCCGCGTAACACTCTGGACTTTATAGAACGCCTGAATCTACTGGCTATCAACAGCCCACCAAACGTCAGGACAGCGGTTAATATTGCAATAATTAACCACAACACTAGCAGACGTTGATTATACTCCTCAAAATAGCTACGGGGTGTGAGTGTTCCTACGCAATAAGGTACAACATCACTACAGTCAGTCTGATAGAAAAACGCGTCGTCTACCTTGTGCTGTGCAGCAACTGGTACCGGCAGACTTTTGTGTCCGGCAACATGCACATGTTCGCCCTGAAAGTGATACATGATCCGCCATTGCACGGGAATGCTAATTAAACTATCGAACTGTTGTTCAGTTATTACTGCATTGAAATCCCCGTTGCGAATTATCATGGCCTTGACCTGTTGGTCGAATAGCTCAATCCCCCGGTCTACCCAAATCTCCGAACCTTTCGGGCCCTCATAATCTGCAATATCAACATAAACGGGTTCTTTGAATACACCAACACCGGTAGAGCAGAGCATATAGTCGCCCTGTACGTATCCCAGATCTTTAATATATAAAGCGCTAAATAGATGCTGACGCATGGCTAATAACAAGTCTTCGTCACATTCTGAGACGTTGAGCGCATGCAGTGATTGAAAAACTGAGTCCAGTTCACCGGTTATTTGGGAAATTTCTTCGAAGGTACTATGAATCTCAGCATGAATAACAGATTCAAAATCAAGTTCCAGGTATTTTGTGGCACTAAAATGCACAGCCAATCCAACGAGTAAGCTGATACATATCTTAAATAAGAGTGACAATACGTGATAACTGTTAATAGCGGGCATGAGGTGCCAATATCCATAATTCAAGCACGTTCAAAGTATAACATCGATTTGAATCAACACCGAATAACCTGGTTGTAATGACTGAAAAAAGGATAGGGCGTTTCAAGTTTTGAATATGAGGGGAGGGGAATTTAACGTGCCCGGGTATTAAAAGCGAATACCCGGGAATAAAGTAGATCAATACGTTTTATAGGGTAAAAACTTACCTGACATGACAACACTCACTCTGTCACCTTTCGGATCAGGCTCGCGTTGAAGGTCCATTGAAAAATCAATGGCACTCATGATGCCATCGCCGAACTCTTCGTGAATAAGTTCTTTTAATGTTGTGCCATAAACATTAACCAATTCGTACCAGCGATAAATTAATGGATCAGTCGGCACTGCTGTAGGCAAAGAGCCTTTGTAAGGAGCGATTTGAAGCCATGCTACAGCTTCGTCACTTAATTCAAATAAATCGCCGACTTTTTCAGCTTGTTCTTTAGTCATGGCCATTTGACCAAGACATGCTGCAGTACTCCATTCTTTAGACTGACCAATCAGGTCAGCAACATGGGCCCATTTTACGCCTTTTTTCACTTTGGCAGATTGAATCATTGCCGTTACTTGCGTGCGATCAGTGATCATAGCTTGTTCCTCATAATGGATTAAACATCAATAAATTGTGTCAGGTGTAAAAAAAGCAAAAGGCGCCCGTGCTGGCTAATTGCTTAGCCATGCAGGACGCCTTTATCCGATTTAAATTTGTAAATTACTTATGCAAACAACCCAGCAGCATCTTTAGTGCCAAGGCATAAATATTCATAAAAAACAGCGTGTTATTAGCGAATGATAGTGTAGCAAAAACACATATTGAACTAAAGTAGCGCATAAATCGCATTGAAACGCACCAACAATGCACACGCGTATACAGTGACCATTACCAATAATTACCAGCTGTAAATTGCCCGACCAACAATGTCCTGTTCCGGAACGAATCCCCAAAACCGACTGTCACGACTGTTATCCCGGCTGTCACCCATAACGAAGAAATGATTGGCTGGTACTCTCCATTCTGAAGCGGGCGTGCCAGGTTGATTAAAATAAAATTGATCAGGGATCTCGCGCTGCATGTTGATTGCAATGTTGTGTTGATGTGAACCTACGTCTTCCTGATATATCAATAAAGGTGAGCTACTCAACGTGTGTTCTGGCAATGCGATAAGTTCTAACGCTTTAAATTCAGCACAGGATTCAGCCTCAGATAGGCAACGAGGTTTTACAAAGACCTGTTTGTTTTCATAACGAATAGTTTCACCGGGCAAGCCGATAACACGTTTGATGTATAAAATATCTCGTTCCAGCGGATAGCGAAAAACAATGACATCGCCTCTGAAAGGCATAACAGAAGGCTCAGTCTGATAAATTTCACTAGTGAATAGTGTTTTATTGGCGAATCCAGATTTGCTCACTAGTACATGTGAACCCGGTGTTAGCGTGGGTAGCATAGCCGAAGATGGTATTTGAAATGGTGCTACAACGTACAAGCGTACGACACCGATTAATCCAAAAACACCAATCACAATAAGTAATACAGCATACCAACGTGCATACCATTTTCGTTGTTCATCGGCATCATAGTAATGAGCGAGATACACAGAATGGCCGATACAAATCAATGCTAAGGCAATAGACAAATAGCCATCCTGAACTAGAGATTGCAATAGCGGGTTCTCATAATGTGCCATTGATGCTGTTGCAACAATCAAGGTCACAATAACGTATACCCAAAACCATCTGGCTTTATTCACATACAAAAACGCAAACGCGTTTAGAAACAAAGCAAGAATACCCGCAAGCAGTTTGGAAGGTTTCCATTCGTTGGCATTAACAGAAGCCATATTTTGTCCTTAGCGTTTCAAACCTGGTTAAAGCTAACATCACAGGTTTCTGAATACAAAAAGAAGATATAGGTAACTGATTGAAGGCTCTGTAATTTAATTGTTCTGGAGTAGTACATGTATTATGGCACTAAAATACATTATTTAACATAATATACATTATGCGCAATTATGTATTTGAGTGTGTAAGGGCCTTTTATTTAGCTTTTCTGGCCTATTACATCAGTAATGGATAATCTGCGTGCTTCATTTAAATTGCTACTTTCGTGTGGGCTACTTCCGGTCTACAACTTCAACAAAATGTATTGATACCTGTGTGTTTATGCGGTTTCAATGTTGTATCCGGAACGCTGTAATGCGGCACATATGTTTTGTGCCTATCACAGTGACAATTGTTTTTTTACCTTCGTATCTGTTGGTTGTGCCTATGTTTATTGTTGAGAATGTTGATGTTGTTTGAGTACAGTTTGGTTATGGTGAAAAATGCTGGGCTAATTGAAAAGCCTCTTTCTCTTTCAGCCAATCTGTTTGAGCGCTGGATAATGCAGATGTTTATGAATGCAGTCACAATTTGTGGATGAGATATACAGGACTTAAATTTCCAACAAGGAAAAGCGAATATTTTAATCTCGTATCGATTCTTAGATCCTTGGAGCTTCGAATATGAGCTCTATGTGACAAAGTTGCGAGTTTATAGACTCGAAGTTTATTCGTAACTAAACTGAGGCACCGGTAACTTAGTTGCTACTTGCCCATCATTTAACTCGTAGAGTCAATTGGTAATTAAATATTATGTTAAATTATGCCTTTAAACTGTTTTTTACGTGACTTACCCCATATCGCTGAAAAATTTATTTATTCATTCGTCGTGTAAAAACGGTTTAAAGACTAACGCTACAGTGAACAAAGACAACGTAACAATCGTTGCGGGAATTAATACTAAAAACCAAAAGCTCGCTTTGAGGAACGTTTTCATAATGCTTAGCCTACAAATGGATATATACAGAACCAACTACCTGGCCAGTAATTTGTAAGTTCTCATTTTTTTCGTTGGTTCCCCATAGGGATTTCCCCCTAACTTCCCGTTATACGTCATAGGCTAGTTATGTACATAAATGGGCAAGTTCATTGTCTGAGGCAGTGCCAGTATCGACGATGAATTAAAAATCAGAGTGACTATCGTAAACACTTTGATGAATCAGCAGAATTAAGTGCCTGATGGCGTTTTTTGCCTTTGTAGTGCCGCACTTGATTTCAGTTGATGACTATAAAGAGAAAATCTGTTTGTTAGTGTGAAGGTTTGGGTGCAAGAATGGTTATGCGTTACGCTTCGTGACTTATATTATGGAGCAAAATCTTAGTTGCCAGGTAAGATAGATGCCTGCTAGCTGGCAATCGTTATTGCAAGCCAACAGACACCACGACTAATGCAAATTTGCATTAACAAGAGACTACTTATTTACATCTACCACTACTCTGCCCTGCACTTGCCCAGACAGAAATTCTGGCGCAATGGCTAACGCTTCTGCCAGTCCGACGTTTTTGGTAATACTTGCCAGGCTTTCTGGTGGCAGGTCAGTCGCTATTCTTGACCAAGCTTTCTCACGTACTTCCAGTGGTTGTGTAACACTGTTGATACCCAATAACTTTACACCTCGTAAAATGAAGGGCGCAACGGTAGCCGGGAAGTCCATGCCCTGAGCTAACCCACATGCAGCGACTGCGCCTTCTGACATGGTAGCGGCACAAGCGTTGGCTAATGTATGGCTGCCAACTGAATCAACAACACCAGCCCAGCGTTCTTTGGCCAATGGTCGGCCGGGTTCGCTCAGTTGTGCTCTGTCGATAACTTCTGAAGCCCCTAAGGCTTTGAGTGCGTCGGCTTGCTCTAGTCTGCCTGTAGAAGCGACCACGGTGTAGCCGAGCTTCGCTAAGATAGCGATGGCTGTCGTACCAACACCGCCATTTGAGCCAGTGACTAAGATCTCTCCTTTGTCCGGCGTAATGTTTTGTGATTCAAGTGCCATTACACATAACATCGCGGTATAGCCTGCTGTGCCAACATTCATGGCATGATGCGCGCTAATAGTTTCTGGCAGCGCCTGAACGAAATCTGCATTGATAGCGGCTTTTTGTGCAAGTCCGCCCCAATATTGTTCGCCAAGACCCCATCCATTTACCAACACCTTGTCACCAGCTTTAAATCGAGGTGAGCGGCTTGATGACACCGTACCAGCCAGGTCGATACCTGCTACCATTGGAAAGGTCCGTACTACCGGGCTTTTGCCAGTA
Organism: Marisediminitalea sp.; assembly: GCF_984433645.1. Lineage (NCBI taxonomy): Bacteria > Pseudomonadati > Pseudomonadota > Gammaproteobacteria > Alteromonadales > Alteromonadaceae > Marisediminitalea > Marisediminitalea sp. The sequence goes on along the minus strand of NZ_CFIDRX010000079.1, from coordinate 6,601 downwards.
ACCGCCAGTGCATCTTTATAGTTCAGCGTACTGTATTCAACATCGATCACCACATCTTCATCTGGCAGCGCGGAAGTATCCAAGGCCTGAATGTCGGCTTGGTATCCCTTGTCATCTTTTGTAATGTAAATTGCGTTAAACATAATGCCTCCTGTTTAGGATTTGTAGGGTGTATTGATGGGCATGTTTGGTGACGTTAGCTGAGCAAAGAAGCCGTTAGCAAATTTGTGCATGGGCAATGCGGACTGCATGACTTTTGCACTCAATATGGCACCTTCCCAGCCAATCCAAAAAAATTCAGCCTGCGCATCACAATCAATCGAGTTGTTGATTTGTCCGATAGATTGCGCCTGTCTCAGGTTTGCAGCTAATAACTCCGTCCAATGTTGCAAACAATCCGTCAGTGGTTGTTTAAAGGTCTCGGACAAGATAGGCATTTCCTGGCCAAAATTGCCTATCAGACAGCCGCGGGTAAACCGGTACTTCTGCATACCGTCCACCGCCTCATCAACAAACCGTTTCAGGCCCATTAAAGGCATGTCGGGTTCGCTATTAAAACAGCGTCGTAGCTTGGCGCAAAAATACTGGTCGTAGTACTGAATAACCTGTAGGCCGAAATCATCTTTGTTTTTAAAATAGTGATAAAACGACCCTTTGGGGACGCCTACCCGTTTTAAAATGACATCGATACCGACGGTGTTGAAACCGCGCTCGGTCAGAATAGCCATACCAGCAAGTAACAATGCCTGTTTTGTATCTTCAAAGTTTCTGGGTTGTTTTGGCGGCCTGCCCCGCTTAGCTGTATTCATGAATTTCTGTGTTTTAGTAAGTTTTCACTTATTATTATAGACCGGTCGTCTATAAATCAATGTTTATTTTAGACTGGTTGTCTAGATTGTTGTTTTTACTTTAAATAAAGTTTTAAGCATAAAAAAGCCGTGATGCAAATGCGTCACGGCTTTTTAGTTGAGAGATTAAGTTAAGGTAAATTAAAAGTACTGAGCATTTACCGCTTTGTGAATGTTCAGCAGTCCCTGTTGAATGTCATCAATCACTTCGTGTAAACGGCTTTGCATTAACTCATGCGTATCCAATTTAGACAATTCGTCTGCTAATGCATCAACCTGTTTTTCAATCTCGTCTGACTTCGGCAGCTCTTTTAAACATTTGCCCATTTGCTTAAGGCCATGAATGAGAGAGCGAGGAAATTGTTCATTGGTTAACAAAAATTCCAGTACATCAGAGCGGTTAATTCTGATCCGCATTTCCTGGCGATACATCTGATAAGCCGTTAGAGACTTTAACACGCCCATCCACTGAATATTTTCGAAAGCGGAATGCTCAGGAGACAAATCAGGCAGCAAGGACGCCGAGCGCACATCTATGATCCTGGATGTCATGTCTGCGCGTTCCAAATGTCTACCCAAACGCAAAAACGCGTAGCCTTCACCACGTAACATGGTGCCACCCAATAGCCCTGTTATTGTCTGATTAGCAACAATGATTTTATTCAGGCAATCAAAGCGGTGACGTCTGGTTAGTACACTTTGCCCGTCAGCTTTTGCGGTTAGGTGCAGGTTATTAATGTGCTCCCAGGCTTCTGACGGAATAATTTCACGAATAATCCGGGCATTTTCCCGGGCAAACGCTAGGCAATTAATAATAGAGCCTGGGTTTGCAGTATCCGTTACCATGAATTTGATGACGCTGCGTTCGTCGGCCTCTTTGTAGTTTTCATAAAAGGTATCCCGAAACGATAACATGTCGATTATTGGTTCCCAGCCCAGGGTAACATCACGGGGTAAGTCCAATAACAGGTGCGTATTTACCTGAATCAGGCGCGCAGTGTTTTCTGCTCGCTCCAAGTACCGTTCCATCCAATAAATGTGATTTGCGACACGTGACAACATAATTATTCACCCTCCATGTCGACTATCCAGGTGTCTTTACTACCACCACCTTGCGAAGAGTTAACAACGGTTGAGCCCTTACGCATAGCAACCCGGGTTAGTCCACCAGTGGTAACTTTGATGTCTTCGCCACTGAGTATAAATGGCCTCAAATCCAGATGCCGCGGCTCAGCTTTAGTGCCAACAATGGTCGGCGCTGTGGACAGAAGCAGCATGGGCTGAGCGACGTAATTGCGCGGATCCCGGCGTATCAGACGTACGAATTTTTCCCGCTCGGCTTTGGTTGCATGAGGGCCGATCAACATACCGTATCCGCCCGATTCGTTAGCCGGTTTAACCACCATTTTGTCGATGTTCTCTATGACGTAATCCCGCTCATCTTTGTTCACGCACTTGTAGGTCGGTACGTTTGGGAGTAATGGTTCTTCGTCAAGATAAAACTTAATGATTTCTGGGACAAAAGCATACACCACTTTATCGTCTGCTACGCCCGCACCGGGAGCATTGGCAAGACCGACATTGCCTGCTTTCCAGGCTCGCATTAAACCGGGAACACCCAGCATGGAGTCTTTTCTGAATGCCTCAGGATCTAAAAAAGCATCGTCGATGCGGCGATAAATTACGTCGACCCGGGACAATCCATCAACCGTACGCATATACACTTTGTCTTCATCGTCTACCACCAGATCGCTGCCAACAACCAGTTCTGCCCCCATTTGCTGGGCCAGATACGCATGTTCAAAGTACGCTGAGTTGTAAATACCCGGCGTAAGCACCACTATCTCTGGCTGTTCAATATCTCTGGGTGAAAGCTGACACAGCATGTCATAAAGCTGAGACGGGTAATCGTCTACCGGTAGTATGTTGTACCGTTCAAACATATCCGGGAACACACGCTTCATAACATGGCGGTTCTCGAGCATGTAAGACACGCCAGAAGGTACCCGAAGATTGTCTTCTAACACATAAACGGTGCCATGGTGATCTCTGACTAAATCAGAACCACAAATATGCGCCCAGACGCCATTTTTTGGTTTGACGCCTTTGCATTCAGGCAGGAAATTCTTTGACGCTTCCAGCAGGCTTTTGGGAACAACGCCCGCTTCAAGAATGCGCTGTTCGTTGTAAAGGTCGTCAATAAACATATTCAGCGCTTTAACGCGCTGCTTTAAGCCTTTTTCGACTTCCAGCCATTCTTTCTTGTCGATAATGCGTGGAATAATGTCAAACGGCCATGCCCTGTCTATAGAGCCTTCTTCTTCGCTGTAAACGGTGAAAGTAATCCCCATTACATGGATAGCCGTACTGGCTGCGGTTTTATATTCTTCAAGTTCTTTGTCGGAGAGGTTGCGTAAATATTTGCAGATTTGTTCGGCAGCTGGGCGGGGTTTATTCGCTACGCGAATAAGTTCATCGTAAAAGTCCCCTACCCGATAATTACCCCATCTGATTGCCATGCTCAGGTCCCTAGATCGTTGTTATAAAATGTACAATCCCATCTAATCGGCTTTTCAGCGAAATTGCAATCCTAAAAATGTCAGTTTAATGACAAAATATTGTGGAAAATTGCGCGTAATCAAGACATTCTATTCGCATTGTTCACATCTACAACAACGAGAACGACTGTGACTTATTGCTTAGCAGTTAAAGTTAATCGAGGATTGGTCTTTGCATCAGATTCACGCACAAACGCCGGCGTGGATTACGTAGCGACCTACAGCAAAATGCGTCGCTATTGCTGGCCGGGAGAGCGAGTGTGCGTGCTGCTTACTTCAGGTAGCCTGGCAACGTCTCAGGCGGTTATGAATGCGATTAACCGCGATTTACAGGACCCGGACGCAACGTTCAACTTACGCTCAGGAAAGCAGCTTTATGAAGTGGCGCAGTACATAGGTAAACTGAGTCAGGAAGAACAGCAACGTCACGCCAAAGCCATGGAGAAATCAGGTAGCAGCGCCGAATCTAATTTCATATTTGGCGGCCAGATCGCGGGTCAGCCACCTGAAATTTTTCATGTCTATCCGCAGGGCAACTTTATCAGCGCGTCAGATGATACGCCTTACCTTCAAATTGGCGAAAACAAATACGGCAAGCCTATTCTGGACCGCATTATTGCCAAAACCACGTCCCTGGAAGATGCGGCGCGCTGCGCCATGGTGTCGCTGGATTCAACTATCCGAAGCAATATATCTGTGGGCCCACCGGTTGAACTGGCAATGTTGCAAACCGATAACATCGATGAGCCGTTTCATAGCACCTATACGCTGAACAGCCCTATGTACAAGTCTATGCAGAAGCAATGGACACAAGGGCTAAAACGCGCATTTAATCGCCTGCCCCGTTTTGATTGGGAAAAACCAGAGCGTTAACCGGCGTTTCGCACCAGTAAATGGATAAAATGTAACTTTTCGCGTGCCCGTGGTGGGATCATAAACGGATACGCGTCGTCCAGCCCCATACTTCGATTCAGCGCGTTAAGCAGCGTAGTGAGCTTTTCCCAGTCGTCCAGTAATGTGTGAAAACTGTCTTCACTATAGCGCAATGTATGTGGCTGACCACTGGATAGCGGGTTAGACAAAGCCCGGTTTTCTAAACTGGCGTCGTATTCATTGGCTGTTTCCAGGGTGTCTAACATGTGCAGGTAATGTGCCCAGCTTTCTGCCCAGTCTTCCCAGGGGTGCATGCTGGCATACGCGCTGATACAGTGCTGATGCCAATCATGAACCGGCCCTTCAGCGTAATATCGTTCCAGCGATGCCTGATAATCCTGTCTTTCATCACCAAACAAAGCTCTGAAGTCGTTCAGTTTGTTGCTGTCTTTTATTAATCTGTCCCAGTAATAGTGGCCAGACTCGTGGCGAAAATGCCCAATTAACGTTCTGTAACGTTCGTTCATCATTTCACGCATTTTAATGCGCTTGGCCGCTTCAGCTTCTTTCAGGTTAATGGTGATCACACCATCGCTGTGGCCGGTCATCACTAACTTTTTGATCGTCAGTTCCTGGCCGTACAAGGCTTCGACTTCATCTTCTAAAAATCGAAATGCTAATCCCTCGCTGTCTACAGATTTACCGCTGATCGGTAATTCAAGTTTGTTGAGGGTGTACAGCAAGTGCCGTTTTGCCTGTTCCATTTTAAACCACAGTTTGAGGTTCTCAGGCTTCGACAAGTCCGGAATTGTGTCAGTTAATGCACACGACGGGCAGTAAGCTGATTCATCTGCCGCGGGTACCAGCCAGTTGCAAATATTGTGCTGTGAATAATTTTTACAGGGACGATAGGCCTTGCGGTTATAGCAGGCGACCCAATTACCCAGGTCGTCAATATCACAGGCCGAAATCACCTGCTCATCACTCAGGAACCCCACTACGCGCTGGCAGCTGAGGCACTGACTGTTTACAAAATACAGCGTATTTCCACACACACAGGAATAAGTTTTCAATTCGCAGACTTCTATTGTTGTAAGCACGCTGGCATAGGGATTTACCAACTTTGTAAGCGATGCCGGATAAATTTATATCTTAATAGTAGCAAATGTTTTCGTAACAGAGGAATGAATGATTTGTGAAGGCGTGCGTCCCCGGCTTATCGAATGACCGGGGATTGCATGTTGCGCTGTCCGCTGCAGCGCTTGGAGCAGTATTTTATGTCGTCCCAGTTTCGTGCCCATTTCTTACGCCAGGTAAAATCACGCTGACAAACCGGGCATACTTTACTGGGCAAATCCGACTTTTTCATTATGCGGAATCCAGTTTGCTCAAGAGTGCCTGAGCCTGCTCTTGCATGGCAGCAATATTGTCTTCAGACATGCGTCCCAGACTCTTATATATCAGTGCCATGCGGGGATTCTTTGCCAGTTTGTCCTGGTGTTTTATGAGAAAATCCCAGTACAGGTAGTTGAACGGACAGGCTTTGGGGCCTGTTTTCTTCGACACAGAATAGCCGCAGTTTTTACAGTAGTCTGACATGCGATTAATGTACTGACCACTGGCAACATAGGGCTTGCTGGCGAGCTTACCGCCGTCGGCAAACAGGATCATACCGCTCACGTTGGGCATTTCTACCCACTCGTAGGCATCGGCATACACCAGTAAGTACCACTCGTTCACCGCCACAGGGTCAAGGCCGGCCAGCAGACTAAAGTTACCGATGACCATTAAGCGTTGAATGTGATGGGCATAAGCGTGTTGTTTTGTATCGCTTATGCACTGTCGCATACAGTTCATGTTGGTGTGAGCAGTCCAGTAAAATTCCGGTAACGCCCTGGTGTGCTCAAAGTAATTGTCGTGTTGTAACGTAGGCATACAGTGCCAGTAAAAACCGCGGACGTATTCTCGCCAACCCAGAATCTGCCGGATAAACCCCTCCACGGCATTCAGTGGCGCAGCGTTGTCAAAATAAGCCTGTTCAGCCATTTGCATGACTTCTAAGGGCAGCAATAAACCACTGTTTAAATAAAATGACAGGTGTGAATGGAACAACCATACGTCCCCTTCCCGCATCGCATCCTGATAGTCACCAAAATTAGGCAATCGTTGTTCGATAAACTGCTTTGCCACTTCAAGTGCCTGTGAACGCGTCACGGCATAGCTGAAATCCGTCGCCTTGCCCATATGGTCAGGGAATGTGTTCTCAACAAGCTTTATGACTGCCTGAGTGATTTCATCCGGTTCCACAGTGTAGGGTTTAGG
>NZ_CFIDRX010000078.1:0-19602 GCF_984433645.1 Marisediminitalea sp. | reverse complement strand
GCCAAACACTTACCGTATTGGTTGTTGATGATGAAAAAGCCATTGTGAACGCGCTTAAACGAGAGCTTCGTTCCTTAGACTGCCAGGTGGTGACAGCTACATCCGGTCGTAAGGCCATGTCTATCCTGCGCACTCAATCTATATCCCTGCTTATTACAGACCATAATATGCCAGAAGTCACGGGCGTGGATTTATTGCGGTTTGCTCATCAGTATTCTCCGCAAACAAAAAGCTACATGTTAAGTGGCGAGGGCGATCTTCAGGCCGCGGTTGAATTATTAAACCAGGGACTCATTACAAAGTATCTGGCTAAGCCGTGGGATCGGGTATCACTGCAACAAGAAGTGTCAGCCATTTTAAACGCGTGCAAAGCGGCGAATGACAGTCATGTTCAGGACAACGTAGCACAACAAAAAGCGATTAAGGCTGTGTCACTTCGCGATTATCAGTCTCTAATATTGATTAGGCTGATGAATATCAGTGATATTCGCTTAAGTCACGGAGAGCAGCATGCCGCAGAGCTCGAAGCCTTGCTAGAGAGCCGGATCGATAGTCTCATTACGCAAAAGCACTGCTTGCGTCTTGAACAGAGCGGTTTATTTGGTTTATACCTTGAACAAACTACAGTAGAACAAACACAAATCCTTTGCGCTCAAATCAGACAGCAGCTCCAGCGCACATTTAACGTGAACGGCAGTGCGATTTTTTGTCATGTCGGTATTGGTTTCAGAGCGCTTCGCGATTGCAGTCTGGACCACGACATTCTTATAAATAGCCTGAACGATACTATTGTCAGAGATAGTCACAGAATCAGCGTATCGCACCTGGACAACTCCACTATTTCTCAATACCAACGCCAACAGCAATTGAGTGCAGAGGTAGAGCAGGGGCTCAGAAACAAAGAGTTTAAATTAGCGTTTCAGCCCAAAGTCACCACCGAAACAGGGTTTATTCAAAGCGCTGAAATATTGCTGCGCTGGCAGCACCATAGTCTGGGCTGGGTACCGCCCTCGGAATTTGTGCGTTTAACAGAGTTAGACGGGCAAATTCAGGCCATTGGTGAATGGGTGCTGGAAAATGGATTCAAAGCGGCCAGCGAACTACGCCGGTTTAGCAGTGAGCTAAGCAGCATTGCGATCAATATATCGGCCAAGCAATTGCAGTCTACGCATATCGTTGAGTTCATCAGTGAAAAGCTGAAGCAGTATTATTTACCCCCTTCGTTTATTGAGCTGGAAATTACAGAGACGGCACTGGCCGAAAATGGTCAATACCTGGAAGAGCTATTGTGGCAACTAAAATTATTGGGCGTGAAGCTGGCCATTGACGATTTTGGTGCTGGCTTTACGTCATTTTCTTACCTATCGAAACTGCCCATCGATGTTTTAAAACTTGACCGCAGCCTGATTGTGGATGTGCATAAAGACCGGCAGAGACAGGAGTTCATCGGTAGCCTGATTGTGAGTTGCAAAAAACTGGGCATTAAAGTGGTTGCGGAAGGCGTGGAGGAAGAAGCGGAATTAGCCTGCTTGTCTTCAATGCGTTGCGACACAATTCAAGGCTTTATCTACAGTCCGGCGGTACCTCGTCAGGAATTTGAAAAATTAATGATTCGCCAACCCTTTTGTAAATAACACACCCGTTGTTGTTGTGCCCTTAGGCACTTGGCCAAAGTCATTGCACTTTGGCCTTTTTTATTTGTGCGCACTGGCAATTCTGCCGGACTTGTTTTTTACTAAATAAGCCCAATTTCATTCTTATAACGACTGACACACGTTAAAAGTAAATCGTGCGGCAATGATATGCACTGGTCAGCAAATGCGAACGTTGATCCACTGGTAACTGACCAGTTGTTCGCCGTGATACTGATGCCGTTTTTCAACATACCCGTAAATTTAAGAGAAGTTCATGACAGCACTCGCCTTAGAAAAAGTAGACGGATTACCGTTATTCTCTGCCATTACGCCAGATCAGATTAAACCAGCAGTGGAGAAAGCCATTGCCCATTGTAAAGCGACTATTGAACAGGTGGTTGCTAGCAATCAGTACACCTATAAAAACGTGGTCGACAGCATTGACGAAGCCGATGACGTGCTGAATAAAATCTGGTCGCCTGTGTCACACATGAATTCGGTGGTTAGCAGTGATGAACTGCGCAAAGCGCATGACGACTGCTTACCGTTACTCTCTGAGTATGGTACCTGGGTAGGGCAACACGAAGGCTTGTATCAGGCCTACAAATCCCTGCGCGACAGTCAGGAATACGAACAACTGGACGAGGCCCAGCGCAAGGTCATCGACAATACTTTACGCGATTTCACGTTGTCTGGTGTTGCCTTGCCCGCTGACACGAAAAAGCGTTTTGCACAGATTCAGGCGCGTCTTTCTGAACTGTCCTCCACCTTTAGCAACAACGTTATGGATGCCACCATGGGGTGGACGAAGCACGTTACCGACGAAGCAGAGCTTGCTGGGTTACCTGAGTCAGCGCTGGATGCGGCGAAACAGGCTGCGCATCAGAAAGACTTGCAGGGCTGGTTGTTTACGCTGGATATCCCCAGTTACCTGCCGGTGATGTTGTACGCCGACAACCGGGCGCTGCGCGAAGAAATGTATCGCGCCTATGCGACCCGCGCGTCTGAACAGGGGCCGAATGCCGGAAAATGGGACAATAACCCGATTATTCAGGAAACCCTGGCACTGCGTACCGAGTTAGCTTCACTGCTGGGCTTTGCCAATTACGCCGAGCGCTCAATCGCCACCAAAATGGCCTCAACCACCGAGCAGGTTGTAGGGTTCCTGCGCGATCTGGCGGCTAAATCCAAGCCGCAGGCTGAGCGTGAACTGGCTGAAGTTCGCGCCTTTGCCGCTGAAAAGCACGGTATGGATGAAATGGAAGCCTGGGATGTGCCTTATTACAGCGAAAAGTTAAAGCAGGACCGTTATTCCATTTCAGATGAAATCCTGCGTCCCTATTTCCCTGAACACAAAGCGCTTACTGGTTTGTTCACCGTGGTCGAAAAGTTATATGGGCTATCGATTAGCGAAGTGGAGAACGCCGATACCTGGCATAAAGATGTTCGCCTGTTCAGCATTACCGACAAAGACGGTACTTTACGCGGGCAGTTTTATTTAGATTTGTACGCACGACCCAAGAAGCGCGGTGGTGCCTGGATGGATGAATGCCGGGTGCGCCGGGTAAAAGCCAGCGGTGAACTACAAGCGCCGGTGGCGTACTTAACCTGTAACTTCAATGGACCAGTTGGTAACAAGCCCGCACTGTTTACCCACGACGAAGTGGTTACCCTGTTCCATGAATTCGGTCACGGTATTCACCACATGCTGACCCAAATGTCGGTACCCGGCGTATCAGGCATCAATGGTGTGCCATGGGATGCGGTAGAGCTTCCCAGTCAGTTTCTGGAAAACTGGTGCTGGCAGGAAGAAGCACTGGGCTTTATTTCAGGTCACTACGAGACCGGCGAGCCGCTGCCAAAATCCTTGTTAGACAAAATGCTGGCCGCGCGCGACTTCCAGGCCGCCATGCAAATGATTCGTCAATTGGAATTCAGTTTGTTTGATTTTATGTTGCATATGGAAGATGGCAAAACCGCCGATGTCCAGGGCGTACTAAACACGGTGCGCGATGAAGTGTCTGTTATACAGCCGCCGTCGTTTAACCGTTTCCAAACCAGCTTTGGTCATATTTTTGCGGGTGGTTATGCTGCCGGTTATTACAGTTACAAATGGGCCGAAGTCCTGTCTGCTGACGCGTTCAGCCGATTTGAAGAAGAGGGGATTTTCAACCCGCAGACTGGCGCGGACTTCCTGCACAACATTCTGGAAATGGGCGGCAGCCGCGAGCCAATGGATCTGTTTGTTGCATTTAGAGGGCGCGAGCCTCAGGTTGATGCACTCCTTCGTCATAATGGCATTCAGGCATGAGTGCAGAGAAATTTGACGCCATCTACGCCCGGGCGGCAGAACGCAAGGGCGGGGAAGCCGGATTAGAAGCCATCGTGGGGCAGCCTTTACCGGCTGCCTCCGTGGCTAAGTTAACTGATGACAGAGTACTGTCGGCCTTTACCAAAAAAGTATTCCAATCGGGTTTTGTGTGGCGGGTCATCGAACAGAAATGGCCAGACTTCGAAGACCTGTTTTTTAATTTTGATGTCGACAAAGTTTTGTTGATGTCTGACGAGATGTTAGAAACACGGGCTCAGGATAAGCGTATTGTGCGTAACCTGAAAAAGGTCATGACAATTCGCGACAATGCCATCATGTTGAAGGATATAGCGCTACAACATGGAAGCTTTGGCAAGTTTGCCGCTGACTTCACCGGCGCATCAATAATCGACCTCTGGGCGCACCTGAAAAAGCACGGCGCGCGTTTGGGCGGCAATACCGGGCCTTATGCGCTGCGCACGCTGGGTATCGATACCTTCCTGCTGAGTCGCGATGTTGAAGGGTATTTCCGTGCCCATGATTTGATCAGCGGTGGATTAACCAGTAAGCAAAGTTTAACAACCATTGCGAACACGTTTGCCGGCTGGCAAGCGCAAAGTGGCAGAAGTTTACAGGCTATCAGCCAGATCGTGTCCTACAGCTGTGGCGATAACCGCGTGTAACGCAAACCCACTCCTACTTACTATAAAAACGAAAACATATTGAGGCAGAAATGAAAAAAACCGTGAAAACACTGATAGGTGTCGCTTGTGCAGCCGGGCTGGTTGCAGCAAGCAGTAGTGCTGCATTAGCCGGCACTGCAGAGCGCTTTAAAGGTCATATGAGCCTGCTGGCTGACGACCTCCTGCAAGGCCGGGATACCGGCAGTATCGGCCATGACTTTGCATCGCTCTACATTGCCAGTGAACTGACTAAGCTGGGCATTGCGCCGGCGGGTGACGACGGCAGTTATTATCAAATGGTGCCCTTTAAGCAGGCCACTATCGATATGAAAGCGCCAGCGCTATCGGTATCCAACGGCAGTGAAACAGTTGAATTTGCGTTCATGGATAACATGCTAATGAGCGCGAATATCAACGACACAGACACCCAAGTGACCGGTGAACTGGTGTTCGCAGGCTTTGGCATCGAAGCGCCGTTTCTGAATTACACCGATTACGATGGCGTAGATTTACGCGGTAAAGTGGCGGTGATTTTATCTGACCGCCCTCATAGCTTCCCAAGCGAGGAAGGTTCGCATTTCCGCCGTCAAATTTCCCAGGCGTTAGTAAAACACGGTGCAATCGGCGCTATTGTATTGAGCACGCCAGTGTCGGAAAACGTCTTTCCTTTCGAAAAGCGTAAACTGTATGTAAGGACGCCGCGCACTCGATGGGTAGACCCCAATGGTGAAGTGTTTGGCGGTTACCCTGAGTTAAAAGCTGGCGCCACCTTGAGTGTAGAAGCTGGCAAGCAGTTATTTGAACTGGCTGGTCTGGACTTACAAACCTATTTCGACAAAGTTGAAAACGGTGAACCGGTTGAAGGACGTCCGTTGGGCCTTACCGCTACGTTTACCAGCAAAGCGAATCACACTACGACCACCAGTCCTAATGTGATTGGCATTCTGGAAGGCAGCGATCCGACACTTAAAAATGAATTTATCGTGTTGACTGCGCACAGTGACCATATTGGCGTAAGTGGCCACTCTGTGCTGAAAGATAAAATCAACAACGGCGCAATGGATAACGCCAGCGGCGTGTCTACCTTGCTTGAGATTGCCCATGCAATTAGTCACTCTGACGTGAAACCAAAACGCTCAGTTATTTTTGCCTTTGTGACGGGCGAAGAGAAGGGACTGTTGGGTTCTGAGTATTTTTCACACTATCCACCGGTGCCAGTGCAAAGCATGGTGGCGAACGTCAATTTAGACATGCCTATCTTAACGTATCGTACTGACGAGATGATTGCCTTTGGTGCCTCGCACAGCTCACTGGAAAAGCCGGTTCGTGAAGCCTTGTTAAAACATGAGATCAAGCTGATAGACGATCCTATGCCGGAACAGGCCATTTTTGTACGAAGTGACCAATATAGCCTCGTGAAGCAAGGCGTACCGGCGGTGTATTTGGTACCGGGCATGGACAACAAAGAAGAAAACGCGATTGGCATGCCTGCGTCTGACTTTTTGAAAAAGCACTATCACATGCCGTCCGACGACCTGAACCTGCCTATTGATTATGAATGGGCGGCAAAGTTTGTGGATATTAACTTTGAAATCGTGATGAGCCTGGCTAATGGTAAGCAGACCCCAAGCTGGAATGAAGACAGCTTCTTTGCCACCTTCAAACAAGCTCAGGATGGTAAGCAGTAGCGGTTTTGGGTACACTGGCAAGCAGAAATTTATTGCCAGTTCAGGCTTTAGCGCACCGGAGAATCTGAAAACGGTGCGCTAAGCATTAACAGAAGAAGTCAGCCATGCAAGAGCAACAATCCTCTCCATCCGCATCCGATCAAACTGAAAGCGGTGCGGAACAGTCTACCCATTTTGGTTTTCGTCAGGTAGAGCGTTCAAAAAAAGCGTCTTTGGTTGCCGGTGTCTTTGACTCTGTCGCCGCAAAATACGACATGATGAACGACCTGATGTCGATGGGCGTACACCGCTTGTGGAAGCGCTACACCATTGATTGCAGCGGTATTAAGCCAGGTCAAAAAGTCCTGGATCTCGCTGGTGGTACGGGCGATTTGGCCGCTAAATTCTCGCGTTTAGTTGGCCCTACAGGGCATGTCGTGTTGGCGGACATTAACCACTCAATGTTGTCGGTTGGCCGTGATAAATTACGCGACAAAGGCGTGGTAGGGAACGTTGATTACGTGCAGGCCAATGCAGAAGCGTTACCGTTTCCTGATAACCATTTCGATTTGGTGACCATGGCATTCGGGCTTCGAAATGTAACCGACAAAGACAAAGCACTGGCGTCGATTTTCCGCGTATTGAAACCGGGAGGCCGCTTGCTGGTGCTGGAATTTTCCAAACCGACCAACGACATGCTGTCAAAAACTTATGACTGGTATTCATTCAACATTCTGCCGACCATGGGCCAGATTGTGGCGAACGATAAAGAGAGTTATCAGTATTTGGCCGAGTCGATTCGCATGCATCCGGATCAGGATACGCTAAAAGGCATGTTCGAAAATGCCGGCTTTGAGCGTTGTGATTATCACAACCTGACAGGTGGTATTGTGGCACTGCACCGCGGGTACAAGTTTTAATGCCCACGGTACCGCTTCTCACCGCCGCAGCTGAAGCGCTTGCTAACAAGCTGTTAGCACTCGACCCTGACGCTAAGCAAAGCCTTAAACGGCTGCAAGGCAAGCGCCTGGTGATCAATCTGACCGATGTAAATCAGCGCATAGCGCTGGCAATTTCCGAACAGGTCGATGTACTGGCTTTGCAGGAATTACCAGAAGGTGACGACCTCACCTGTGTGGTGACCACTCGCCTGGCAGTATTGCCAAAACTCAAAGAAGCCAGCCAGCTAACCCAATTAATCAAAGCGGGCGAGTTGGAGGTGTCTGGAGAATTGGCTATCGCACAGCAGTTTTCCTCGGTAATAAACTCACTGGATATTGACTGGGAAGAGCAGCTTGCTCTGCACACAGGTGATGTGATTGCCAATCAGGTGTTTTCCATTGCACGGTCGGTAGGTCAACAACTAAAGCGCTTCGGTGATAAGTCGTCGCTGATTGTTGGCAGTGCGCTGACCGATGAAAAGCAGTTGGCAGCGCATAAACTGGCCGTATTACATTTTTCCGATGAGGTAAGTCGTTTGCGCGATGATGCCGAACGTCTCGAATCCCGCTTGTCGCGCCTGGAGTCCAAGCAGTCTTAAATTATGCGTATTCTTCGTCTTTATCACATTAACAAAGTACTGCTGGAACACGGACTGGATGAATTGATCCCCGGACGCTGGCTGCCCTGGTACGTCCGGTTCTTGCGCCATTGTATATTCTGGATCCCCAATCGTCACAAAGACAAAAGCGCTGGCGCGCGCATCATGCTGGCGTTGCAGGCACTGGGCCCGGTATTTATTAAGTTTGGCCAGATGCTGTCTACCCGCAGAGACTTGTTGCCCCCACATATTGCCAACGAACTTGCCTTGCTGCAGGACAGGGTTGCCCCGTTTGATACCGAGCGAGCTCAGCACATTATTCGCCAGTCATTGCAGGTAACGTCGCTGGATGAAGTGTTTAGCGAGTTCGATACCACGCCACTGGCCTCCGCTTCCATAGCACAAGTGCACGCGGCTAAATTGAAAGATGGCGATATTGATGTCGTTGTGAAAGTGCTTCGCCCCGATATTCGCAAGACCATTGTGGCCGACACCGAACTGATGATGACGCTGGCTAAGGTGCTGCAAAAGTGGTTACCCGATGGCAAACGCCTGCGTCCGGTGGAAGTCGTCAAAGAGTACGAAAAAACCATCGTTGATGAACTGGACCTTACCCGCGAGGCTGCCAACGGCATGCAGCTTGGGCGTAACTTTGAAGGCTCAGAAGCCCTGTACGTACCCACTATTTACAGTGATTACTGTCGCGCAAACGTGCTGGTAATGGAGCGCATTTACGGCATCCCGATTTCCAATATCGAAGCGCTCATTGAGCAGAACACCAATTTACGGATCCTTGCTGAACGTGGCGTAGAGGTGTTTTTTACACAGGTATTCCGTGACAGCTTCTTCCATGCAGACATGCATCCGGGAAATATCTTTGTTAGCCGCGAACATCCTGATAACCCGCAGTACATCGCCATTGATTTTGGTATTGTGGGCACGCTGAATCAGGAAGATAAGCGATACCTGGCAGAAAACTTTATTGCATTCTTTAACCGCGATTACCGCAAAGTAGCGCAACTCCACGCTGACTCTGGCTGGGTGCCATCAGACACCAATATCGATGAGTTTGAAGTGGCCATCCGCACTGTGTGCGAACCTATTTTTCAGAAGCCTTTGGCAGAGATCTCTTTTGGCAATGTGCTGGTTCAGTTGTTTAATACGGCGCGTAGATTTAACATGGTGGTGCAGCCTCAACTTGTGTTACTACAAAAAACATTGCTGTACGTTGAGGGGCTGGGTCGTCAGCTTTATCCGCAACTCGATCTGTGGCAAACCGCTAAGCCGTTTTTAGAAAACTGGTTACGCGAACAAATTGGTGTGAAAGCCATGTTCACCAAAGTCAAAGCAAACCTGCCGTTCTGGAGCGAGAAGCTGCCGGAAATGCCTGATTTGCTTTACGACACACTCAAGCAGGTCAAGCGCTTCCCTGAGAAACAGCAGCAAGCAAACCTGGCGCTTTTGCAACAACATGCACGGGCGCAAAAAGCGCTGCACTGTAGCATTGTGGGTGCGACCCTGGTTATTGTGAGTGCCATCGTGCCATTATACGACGTACACTGGACGGTTCCGGCTTGTATCGGCTTAACTGGTATGATGTGTTGGTTTGCGGCCTGGTGGAAGGGCCGAAAAGCCCCGGAGTAAGCGGCTTTTTACATGTCAGCGAGATTAATTTTTTATTAAATCTAAAGACTTTTCGCAATTTTTGTATCAATTTGCTCAGTGTGTGGTTATAGTGGTTATGTTCTTTAAATAGTTGTGCTTTCGTTGGTTTATTAACGTCGCGCAGATATAAACATCGACTTAAACCTCGATGCTGTTAAACCTGTTGTTAGTTTTGCCGTGAGTCACCCTATTTAAAAGCAAGTCCGTGCAATTTAGCACAAAGGTTTTACAGAGTTTTTTTGAGGTTTTCATGTCTAAAGTAACTGGTACCGTTAAGTGGTTTAACGCAGAAAAAGGTTATGGCTTTTTAACGCAAGACGACGGCGGTAAAGACGTATTCGTACATTTCCGCGCAATCGTATCTGACGGATACAAGACCCTTGCAGAAGGTCAAAAGGTTCAATTCGAAGTTGAACAAGGCCAAAAAGGTCTTCAAGCGGCTAACGTAACAGCCCTTTAATGATTTTACGGCTCCCGGCGTTGTCGGGAGCTCGTTTTATCTCCTGAAGACAGGTTCCCTGTTTCAGTCCTTACACGTATTACTGCTTCGCAGTGGTAGGTGCAGCGTTTTTGATACCCATCACTCGAACCCTTTTGAGAGATTGTATGTATCGATACCTCCTAAGTTTCCTGCTATTTATTTCTACACTCACCATTGCTCAGACTGACATCCCAACTGACCAGGTCGTTACTATTGCTGGCAAGTCCTTCCTGAAATCGAATTTCGAACAACCCGCTAAAAAAGACAAACAGGATGAGGAAAACAATCAGCTTCGTCAGGATATTTTTTACTTTAGTCAGGTCAACGCGTTTGTGCTGCGAACACTGGTTGAAGACTACGCTGAACACAATCAGATAACACCCAAGCCGGAACATGTTGAAGGCTTTAAGCAAGCTTACGCGAGCGCAGGGTTGTCAGAAGAAAAACTGGCCTCACTGGCTAACTTTAACGCGCTGCGATTTGCGACAGATAAACACATGTACGAACAGCTTGGCGGCAGAGTCGTGTTTGATCAGGGACACCCTAAAATGCCTATTGAGGCTTATTCAAAACTGCTGATGGCTTACAAACAGTCGGGGCGCTTGGTATTTCATGAACAAAAGTACGAGTCCCTGTTTTGGAAAAGCCTTGAGCGTCCTGACGCGCTGGAAATACCTCCTCAGAACGTCAAGTACGATTCACCATGGTGGATGAGTGTCGCGCGCTAGCAAGGCTGCCAGTCAGGCGTCAGGTCGCAGGGCAATTGAGAAAAAAGCGGCGTTGAGAAGTAACGCTCGGCACCGTCGGCCGCAATAGCAACAATTTTCTTACCCCGGTAAGCTGGTTGCCTGGCAAGCGATAGCGCAACCGATAGGGTCGCGCCGCTTGAGATGCCAACGGCTATCCCTTCTTTTCTGGCTGCCCGACGCGCGGTATCGAGTGCAGCGTCATCAGTTACCGTCAGTACCTTATCGATAAAACGCTTATCCAGCAAAGGCGGAATTAAACCTGGGTGAACGCCAGGGATACCGTGTGAGCCTGCTTTGCCTTCACTAAGTAACGGGCAGTTGCTGGGTTCTGCTATCACAATTTCTATTGAAGCGTCCTGCTGTTTTAAAAAGCGACCAATACCCGTGGCAGTGCCGCCTGTGCCCATTCCGGTGACGACAACATCAATATCTTCACCCATGTCCTGCCATATTTCGCGGGCAGTACTTCTGGCGTGTTCGGCAGCATTGACCGGGTTAGCAAACTGGTCCATCGATACCGCGCCTTCAACCGTTTTTAATAGTGTTTCCGCTACTGCCATGGCCCCGGGCATCCCGTCTGTTTCAGACGTGAGCACCAGGTTCGCCCCGTAAAAACGAATCAACTGCTGGCGCTCTTTAGACATATGTTCAGGCATCACTATGGTTACCGGAACCTGATGAATGGCCCCTAACCACGCACAAGCTACACCGCTGTTGCCCGAAGTCGCTTCAATGACGTTTAGCTTAGCGTGCTGGTGGGTATTCAAAATATGCTCGAACATGGCTTTTGCCGCACGATCTTTGATTGAGCCTGCCGGGTTGAAATACTCAAGTTTGGCAAACACCTGTCCTAACGTGCCTTCTTCATTGCACAAACGTTGTAACTGGAGCATAGGGGTATTGCCAATGGTTTCGGTAATGCATTGCACCACGCGTTGACGTGGCGCAACGCGGTGTGGAAAGGAAAGCGTATTATTCATGCAGCTGGTTCTGGCAATTAAACATAACACCAGTATCGCAACATCGGTCGAAATTAATTGCTAACAAATTCAGATAATGTCACTATTTTTAAAAATTAATTCTACTTAATGACGTTAAATTGAAAAATATTACTCTTGATTCGGTTGATAAGGAGATTTTAAGTCTCCTTCAAGCCGATTCTGATATTGCGATACAAGATATTGCGGAAAAAGTGGGTTTAACCGCCACGCCTTGTTGGCGTCGCATTCAGCGTTTGCAAGAGCAAGGGCTTATACAACGACGCGTTGCGTTACTCGACGCCCAGTCGCTTGGGTTAAATCTCACAGTGTTTGTGCAGGTAAAAGCCGCGCGGCATGACGACAAATGGTTAACGCAATTTGCTGAACATTGCAGTGCGTTTGAAGAAGTCGTGGAGTTTTACCGCATGTCTGGTGAATACGACTATCTGCTGAAAGTGATGGTGGCGGACATGCAGCGTTTCGATCACTTTTACAAACGCCTTATCAAAGGGGTGAATTTAGGAGATGTCACGTCCAGTTTTGCCATGGAACAAATTAAATACACCACGTCACTGCCTTTAAACCAAATGTAACTAATAAAAAACAGGAGACAACTATGGCCGCCAATCCCTACTGGCAGGACTTACTCATGCTCGACACGCAACTTTCTGATGAAGAACGCATGTTGCGGGACACTGCCCATCAGTTTTGCCAGGAGACGCTGCAACCTGGTATTTTACAGGCTAACAGAGAGGGTAAGTTTGACCCGGCTATTATGCGCCAGTTTGGCGAAATTGGCATGCTGGGCTCAACCATTGATGGTTATGGGTGTGCCGGGTTGAGTTATATAGGTTACGGACTGATTGCAAGGGAAGTCGAGCGGGTAGACAGTGGCTACCGCAGTGCCATGAGTGTGCAGTCTTCACTGGTGATGCATCCTATCAATAAGTTTGGTAGCGAAGCGCAAAAGCAGAAGTTTTTACCGGGTCTGGCGACCGGTGAGTTGATTGGTTGTTTTGGGTTAACCGAACCCGACGCCGGGTCTGATCCCGCCGGGATGAAAACCCGTGCGGTAAAAGTGGAAGGTGGATACAAGCTCACTGGCAGCAAAATGTGGATCACCAACTCGCCGCTTGCCGACGTGATGGTGGTATGGGCAAAAAATACTGACATGGATAACGCGATATGCGGCTTTTTGCTTGAGCGCGGAATGTCTGGCTTAAGCACGCCAGAAATCCATGGCAAGCTATCGTTAAAAGCGTCGATTACCGGTGAAATTGTCATGGATAACGTGTTTGTGCCCGAAGAGAACATGTTACCTGGCGTATCCGGTTTAAAAGGCCCATTCAGTTGTTTAAACATGGCACGTTACGGTATTGCATGGGGCGCAATGGGCGCGGCTGAGTTTTGCTGGCATGCAGCAAGACAATACGGATTAGAGCGTACGCAGTTTGGTAAGCCTCTGGCCCAAACACAACTGTTTCAAACCAAGTTGGCTGACATGCAAACTGAAATTGCACTGGGGCTGCAAGCGGCTTACCGGGTAGGGCAGTTAATTGACAGTGGCGACTACGACCCTGCTATGATTTCTCTGATTAAACGTAACAACTGCGGCAAAGCGCTCGATATAGCTCGCAAGTCTCGCGACATGCATGGCGGTAACGGTATTGCCGACGAGTTTCACATTATGCGTCACATGATCAACCTCGAAACAGTGAATACGTACGAAGGTACTTATGATATTCATGGTTTGATTCTGGGGCGCGCGCAAACCGGCTTACAAGCCTTTTTCTAATTGTAATACAAGGACGTGAAATGAATCTTAACCAGGTAACGCTGCCCGTCACCAATATGCCGGAAGCGGTGGCGTTTTACTTAAAGCTGGGATTTACTTTAATTGTAGATACTCCCCATTACGCTCGTTTTTCCTGTCCTGAAGGTGACGCCACGTTTTCGTTGTCATTAAGCGAAGACTGCGGCTCGCAGCAGGCTGTGATTTACTTTGAGCATGAGCAACTCGATGAATGGGTAGAACAACTGCAAACCAAAGGCGTGGAGTTTGAGCAACTCCCCAAAACTGAGCGGTATCTATGGCGCGAAGCTGTTGTTCTTGACCCTTCAGGGAACAAAATAAAACTGTATTGGGCCGGTGAGAACCGATTAAATCCGCCCTGGCGGGTTAATGTAACGGAGTAGCGAGGCGGGGGGACTCTCCCTTAGGTGCAGAATTGAATAAACACACTCCCCGCTAACTTCCACAACAATAAGAGAGTAACGCTGTCGCGACGTTTCTAGCTAACTCAATTCGGTCATGGAGTAGTTCCCCGGTAAACCCGGGTATGACTCAACGTGAATCTCACTCTGGTCCACTGCACTTTACAACTAGTATGCGTGGCTGAGGGGCGAATCTTAGCCAATAGCATTACCGAGAAGCTGGTGTACTGGACTAATATAGTACTCAGCGTTTAATGAAACGGTGTCTTCAATACCACTGAATTCATCCCGTACACTACGGCCTAGGCTGCTAAGCTAAGGTAGCTACCTTCACCCAAAGCGGTATAGTACTTCGTTACCAACGTAGTAAAATCGAAATCCTCGTTGGTACGAAATGAGGCCCAGTATAATCTTTGCCAGCAAGTGGATAAACATAATCTACACTAAAATCAGACTTGTCGGCATCAAACAGTTCCTCCGCATCATCATAGGCATTGCTGTAAACAGAGATTTTAAAGTCCTGGGTAATAAAGTGACCGACCCCAACGGATGCAGAATCAGTGTTGCCAACTGACGTAGACACGGATATCACCCAGTCATTCTTTATGTATTCTCCACCTAAACTCTGGCTATCAGCCTGGTCAGAAAATGATACCTAAGTAGCGATATAACTTTGTTGATTCATTTAAGTAATCAAGCGCTTCCAATTTATGCACTAACATTCTCCGTAAATACTTGAGCATTTATTGAAAGTTGTAATAGGCGCGTAGTGACCAGGTTGCTGGAGCCGCGACGAACCCATAAATGGTGTCGGCGCCGAAGGTGCCGGAAAGCGGACTATTACCCGAATAGGTCACAAACTTTTCGTCGGTGATGTTTCTGCCCAACAGTTCAATACCCCAATCAGTAAACTCAATAGCAATATTCAGATCCACGCGACCGATGGCGTCCTGTTCGAACATCGGATCAAGATTCTGATGGGTATTTTGTTTCGAGGAATAGTTGTAGTTCAGATTGATATGCAGTACCGAGTCTGCCGTTAAATCAGCATAGTAGTCCACATTGGTATTGGCACTAAATTCAGGGACGTACTGTCCGGTTAACCCGTTATAACTGCACAATCCGGTCTCTTCATTGTAACGGGCTGCCATGTCAGGATTGGCAGTATCAAACTGCTGTCGGTAATAGCAGTTTCCCTCTTCGTAATTCGTGAATTCATGATCCAGATAGGCGCCAGAATACGAAAAGGTTAGATCTTCGGTAATTGCGAAAGATCCCTCAACCTCTATCCCTTGCATTTCGGCATCAGCATTACCCACTACAAAACCAAGTGTTCCATCGAACTGACTGACCTGAAGACCTTCATAATCGGTTGCAAACGCGGTCACATTAAGTTTCGCCCGCTTCTTCCAGAAGGTGCTTTTCATACCAAGTTCATACGCCGTAGCTTGCTCATCTTCAAATTCAAATGAGCTGACCGTATTTGCGCGGGCATCAAACCCACCAGCCTTTGAACCTTTTGACCAGCTCGCATAGAGCATCACATCGTCATTAAGGTAATGCTGAATATTGATACTAGGATCAAAGGCGGTTTCCGACCTTTCGCCAGTTAAGTAGTGGCCACTGGTTTGTTCGCTTTCGATAGCAAATAGGCCATTGAGTACCAAAGGTGAAACCGGGTTAGTCGTAGGAACACCGGTGCTTGTGTCGTTCACATTAATTGTGCGGAAACCCTCTTTTTCTTCCCTGGACAAACGGGCACCTAGTGTTACCTGAGTCACATCGGTGACTTTATAGGTCAGCTGTGCAAACGCTGACAATGCATCGGTGTCCTGGGTGAAGTCACGTCTGGCACTAATGCCAGATAATGCCTCACCTTGTGCGGCACTGCCAGTAAGCGCGAATACCGCGGTGGGTAGCACGCCAAGGTCAGTTTGCCCAATGTCCGCTGTAGGCAGCACAATGGCATCAGTAAATACTAACTCGCTGGTTTGATAAAATACGCCGGCTTGCCAGAAAAAACGATTGGCAGAATCCGAGGCAACTCTGAACTCCTGACTAAGCTGTTTATAATCCTCATCCATTGGCACAGTAAAAATATTGGCCCCGAGATAGTCGCAGTCACAGATATCCTGAAAATCGTACTGAAGTGATGCGGTTCTTGACTCGAACTCCAGCTCTCCCAACATCCCTTTTACTTCAAAGGTTAGATTCTGCGAACTATTGAAACTACTGTCGCCATTACTGACCCGGGAATAATCATGATTAGTTTCAGGGAGTGCTTCAGGCAGACCAAAGCCAGCAGCCAACGTTGCCCCAAATGGATTACCCGGGTTACCTTCATCCTGCAAAATTTCAATTTGGCGACCTACGGTTTCAAAGTCGTTGTTCTCGTATTTAAAGTGCAAGCTCCAGTCGCTATTTAAATTGTAAAGCAGCTTTGCCCTTATCGTCTGATCTTTACGATTAGGCTCAGAGCGATTAAGCGTGACATTGTCGATATAGCCCTCTTCTTCGTAATGACGCACTGACAAACGTCCATAAAGGTTATCGCCCCAAAGCGCCCCGTTAATGACCCCCTGATATTCCCTGATTCCAAACTCCCCTACCTGGGCAAACAATCGTCCACTGGTATATTCATCTACCGAAGCTGTGGTGAAATTAAGCGCTCCACCAATGGCATTTTTACCAAACAAAATACTTTGTGGGCCGCGCAGCACCTCAGCTCTTTCCATATCGAAAAATGGCGCTCGACTCAGTTGCTGCCTGGCATAAGAAACACCATCCACAAATTGAACAACGGATTGTTCAAACCCCTGGTTGTTACCAGAGCCAATACCACGGATGAATAACTGGGTGCTAAGCCCTGATTCTGCCAGATTAAGGTTTGGCACATACAATTGCAGATCTTCGATTTTATCAATAGACGCTCGCTCCAACTGCGCAGCACCAAATGCTTGCACGGAAATAGGTACGTCCTGAATATTTTGCACCCTGCGTTGTGAAGTGACTTCGATTAATTCAACCTGAGGGGTGTCACTAGACTCCGAACCCTTACCCGCCCCATTCGGCAAGCTTTCCTGAGACAAGGCACTAACTGACACTCCATACAGAGCTAACGATATTACAGTTGATAAACGACATAATTTCATAGCGAATTCTCCACGACACAGTTGTTTTTATTAATGTTTATGCGTATTCCAAGGGCATGTCGACTCTCCGCCATCTTTGCATGGTGGGTTGTCGATTCACATAAAGGTAACATTTGAATAACAAGATGGCTGTGTTATAACTGGCCATTCTTAATGTGGAAAACGGACAACGTCGGTCGGTTAAGAGCAGTTTCTGGTGGTCGAAGGTGACAAATAAATCGTTAGATTGCGGCAAAGAAATCCGCATAAGTGCGCAAAAATTGCATTTTATTCAAAAGTCGCTGGCAGATATTGGTATTGGTTCTGACCCGTATTTAGAATCTCTGCTGGCAAATCTTAATCCAACTGACGAACATAAACAGACCGTGGTCTTTCAGGACCTGCTAACGCTCTACACTAGGCTATCAAAAATCGACATTCCGGCTATCGGGCTCAGGATAGGTAGCCGTATATCCTGTGGTGACTATGGTTTATATGGCTGCACGCTATTGTGTAAAAGGACTTTGGCAGATGCCCTGTTTTTCTCAATCAAATACCATACGCTGGTTACCCGTACCACCCGCCTTTACCTTGAGCCTCCAAGAGACGGAAAGCGGATTTACGGGTGTTCAGATATTCTGTTTGTCCCTGAGATAAAAAGTTTTAACCTGGAAATGCAAATTGCCATCAATCTGACGTTGATTCGAGAAGTACTTGGAAACCCTGATTTTTCACCTGTGAGAGTGAGTTTTGAATTTTGCAGACCATCTTACTTTGAACAACTAGAGGATTTTGTAGGGTGTGAAGTTAGGTACGGGCAGGAGAGTACATTTATTGAGTTACTCGAAGAGGATCTCACCAAATCTCCACTAAAATCTAATCCGCTGGCAGTACCACTTTTGCTGCAAATGTGTGAACAACACATCCCCGATTTTGCTCACGAAGATGAAATTGTTGAGCGGGTTTACAACTGGGTGTCGAAAAACATCCACAATGAACTAAAAATAGATCGCATCGCTCAGGAATTGTTTGTTTCTGAGCGCACGTTAAGGCGAAAACTCTCGGAACAAGGCACGTCCTTTTCAACAATTTGCGCCACAGTAAAGCAAAGTTTTGCTAAACAGTATATCCGAGAAACCCAGCTATCGTTCGACGATATCGCTCAATCACTTGGGTTCAACGATACGTCCAATTTCCGGCACGCGTTTAAGGGCTGGACGGGTATGACTCCTAGTGAATTCAGAAATAAAGCGTAGTTAACTGTTAAAGTTGAGTACTCGGAAGTGAATGCCGATAAGTTCAGCATTCAACGGATAGATTTTTGACGTTTACAGGACAAACTTTTGCCACTGTTGCTCCAGCATATTACAAATGAAAACGCAGGTGCTCACTGCAAGCAGTGACGATTTATCTAAGTCAAATAGGGTAATAATCGCCAATCCACAGGCAACTGAAAACAAAACACTACCTGCTATTTTCTTCAGCAATATGGTTTGACGCGTATTCTTCAATGTATCTTCCTAAAAGGTCCTGAAGTAAACATTTCATTAAACAGTATGATTGGCATAATGAAATGAAACTACTGACTGCGAGATCAGAATGTTGTGCTGTTAGATTGTGATGTTTCCTGGGGAAAGTTCGTAGGTCCCGGGTCACGGCCCCGGTTCATGGCCCCGGGTCAAGCCCGGGGTGACGGAGTAGTTGGGAGTGCGGCGTTTTTATCGTGCCATTACTGGCTCTTTTTCAGTTCAAATACCGACTCGACGGGTACATTAAAATGCTCGGCAATTTTGAGCGCAATCACCACTGAAGGGGTGAAGCGGCCAGTTTCGACAGTACTTATGGTCTTTCTGGACACACCAATAGCGGTAGCCAGGTCCTGTTGAGACATCTTATGTTGCAGGCGTAACTTGTGAATGTGGTTGTCTAATTCTTCATTCATCGTTGTCGCTACCCTGAAGTTTTACTAGTACAACAATGCCGTGCAGTAAAAAGCTCAGTGACAGCACTATCTGCGCTAGGCCTAACAGCGCATTTTCGCCTGCCAGGTCATAAAACCACTGGCTATCGCCGAAAACAACCAACATCATTAAGCCAATCGACATCACCATAAACGCCAGACGAATACTCAGTGACGATACGTAATCGGTATATTCATCTGAAAATTGCATTGTCCAGAATGCTTTGGTGTGAAATTGCCCTTTGTAGGACCAGCTTTTTATTGCAAAGCAAATAAGACTAATCAGGCAGACCAGCAATGTTCCTTCGAATATCCAATGAAAAATACCGTCGTTAAATACATTGGCATCCTCTACCGTTAACAGCCCCCAAAAGCAGGCGAGTGCAATGCTGCATTTACCGGTTAGGTTGAGGTAAAGCTGTTCTTTTTCTGCGATCGATAATGTGTTTACTTGCGTTGCTGTCATGATGTCATTCCTTTTTTGACCGTGGGTACGGAACTCGTTAGTGAGTTGATACCCTAAATTACCAAATGTAACCTGTAGGTATCTATTGTTACCTTTGGGTATCACGGATGGCAAGTACTTT